>RDSB01000021.1 GCA_004923195.1 Marinifilum sp. JC120
CAGCCGCCGCTGTCAATCATTAATTTCAATGTTCTCGCAAAATATTTTTTCAATGATCTCAGTGCTTTGCTTTCGCTCAGCGCGGATTGGGAATCTATGTAAACCCGTTCCGTTTGTCAACCGTTTAATGACCGGTCAGTCAAAAAAAAATCCCGACACGCTCGTGGCCTTCAGCCGTTGCTGCGTCGAGAAAGAGGTTCTATGGAAAACAGCGGTTGGGGTCAAGGGGTTTTTGAATTATTTGTGGTATATTTGAGAATTAATTTACACTCATATGAAGTAAATGGCTTAGTGATGCTGGTTAAGAGGGTTAAAGTTATATATTTCAAAATTTCACTAACAACCTATTGCCAATCCACCTATAGTATACATATTAAGATTCCTGCCTTTAAACGCTTAACCAATCAGGCTTACCGACCTATTATGAAGTTTAAAACTCTCAATGCCCATCAGGCCCACATCAAACACGGACTGAAAACCGGAATTGCCGCAGTTCTCGCCTATATCGTTGCGGATCTGTGCAGTTTAAAGTTCGGATACTGGGCCGCCCTTTCTGCGGTCATTGTCATGCAGATCAACGTTGCTGATTCCATTAAGATGTGCTGGTATCGCTTTTCCGGCACTGCTATCGGCGCATTTATCGGCGTCTTGTGCATTCTGGCCTTCCCGGAAACTCCGCATATGACCATGCTTGCTCTTTTCGTTTCGGTAGGTTTTTGCGCTTACATGACTCGCTATAACAACCGCTACAAAATGGCCGCCATAACGACTACCATCGTAACTTTAGCCAGCCTCGGTGAACCTAATCGTGTTGAATTCGGCCTATTCAGAGTACTCGAAATCGGAATTGGAGTTGGGAGTGCCTTTGTAACCAGTATCGCACTCTGGCCCATGCGCGCCTCTGAGACGTTAAAAAAAGAGCTTTTCAATCAATTCGAAGAATGTGCAGCAAACTATGAAACCCTGATGGATGGTTTCCTTGATAAACAGAGCTGCCTGATCCCCAGCGCGCTTGAAGCTTTTAACAGCAGGCTGACCAAAAATCGTGAAACATATGCCAAGGTAATCCGCCTCGAACGCTTCATATACATAGAAGATACCCAGTTACTAGGCATGAAAGTGGAAATCCTAGAGAAATGTGCCTCACACCTACGGGCAATGCTCCATGCTCTGAGCCATGTTCACGGCGAAGGCTATCATATAATAATGGAAGATGAGCTTCGACTGCTTGCAAAAGTCACCTCACAGGCCATGCGCGATATCGGCTCAAAGAGAATCCCAGACGAGCAATCGCTGCATGATGCCCTTGTTGCCTCTCAAAAGAAACTGGAAACCTTGCGCAATGAGGGAGCGACCCGCAGATTCTATTTACAAAAAATGATCCAATTCTTTGCCTTTTACCACAGTGCCCAGTTTATCTGTGAAGACCTGCTGCGCTACGCTCGGGAAAGAAAAAGAATCAACTCTAAACTTACTAAGAATCAGTAAACACCTGCCAGACTTAAAAGCAATTTATCCGCTTCAGGCTTATCATGTTTGTGGGTCATGAGCAGTTCACGCACGCTGACTTTCTTTCCGTAGTAACGTTTATTAAAATCATTACTGACCATGAAAGCCCCGGTGCGATAGGTCATGCCGCCATAAGCCCCGCCCTGATCCACCAGCAGCAGGATATTTCCTTCAGCATCGAAAGTTCCCCGGTTACTGCGGTCGGCAGTATGCCCAACAGCGATGTCTGCGCCCAGCGAAAGATCAATCTTCCCACCGAGAGCGTCTTCCAATGCTTGATCATCCATAAGAAAAACCAGCAGAGTCTTGCCTTCTACTCCACCCTGCAAGCCGATATCGATCCCGACCATATTAAAAAAGGCAGGACCATTCCAGAATCCGGTCTCATCCTTGGCGCAAAGAACTCCGGGCCCAACCTCAGCACCGATCATAAAAGCAGCTTTATATACATCAGGGAAAATGAAAACAGCTCTAGCGTCTTCCAGCAAATGATCAATATGAGACAGGCTGTCTTTGGTTCGCATATGATTAAGTGCGCAGACAGATGAATCGACAATACGCTGCGTCACCCTTGAAGAATTGCTGACACAAGGATTGCCAACAAACTGCTTCACCGGAGTGCAGGAACAGGCTATAAAAAATGTAAGTCCCAGCAAGGCTGCTGATATCAATTTGTTCATATCCCTATTCTAACCCCAGATGATTCAAATCATCAACCGCATACAGTTACCCTTCATCCCCACTTTTCAATAAAATTTACAAATGATAAAAAATGTCATGTCAAAGTCAACAAAACATGTTTAGTAAAGATTAACGAAACACATTTAAGGGAAAATATATGTCTATAATTCTGCAACCATACAATGAAAGGATGATGGAAGTCCTGCTTTACATCCAGCGCAATCTGGATGGGGATCTTTCCCCGGAGACACTGGCTGAGCAAGCCTGCTTTTCTGTTGCCCATTTTCATCGTATATTCAAGGGTATGGTCGGTGAAAACCTGAAGGAACACGTCCGCCGGTTGCGTCTTGAACGCGCTGCCTATCGACTTTGCTACACGGATAGCCCGGTTATGGAAATTGCTCTTGATGCCGGATTTGAATCTCCGGAAACATTCAGCAGAGCCTTCAAGAAAAGATTTATGGCCCCGCCAAGTGATTTCAGAAACAATTCGCGAGAAATGTTTGCTCCCGGCAATGACGGAAAAATCCACTACCGCCCGGAACCTAGCGTTAAAGGAATTAAACTGGGTGCTTCCCCGATCGCCTGTAAAGCTGATGTACGTATTCGGGAAGATGTGCGGGTTATTTTCATCCGCCACTTGGGTCGTTATTTTGATGTTGAAAAAGCATGGGAAAAGCTTTGCGGCTGGGGTTACGGAAACGGCCTGCTCTCCGAAGAAACGGAATTTCTGGGAATCTGCTACGATCACCCGGATATCACCCCGGAAGGTAAGATCCGTTATGATGCCTGCTTCACTATTTCACAAGAAGTTGAACCAGCCCCCGATATGGGAGTTCAGGTAATTCCCGGCGGAAAATTCGCAGTTACAACTCATTACGGCCCATATGACGGTCTGCTCGAAACCTATAGGGAATTTTACGGAAACTGGATTCCAAACAATGGATACAAGCTAAACGAAAATGTCCCTTCGTTTGAAAAATACATAAAGGCTCCACCGGATGTCCCGCTCGAAGAAGCGGTTACAGAAATCTGGCTGGCCATTTATTAATACAAAACATGGAGTGTTTAAAAATGGACGTACAAATCTGGACTCTTGATCCTGCAAAAATGGCTTACACTGAACACGTTGGACCATATGAAGAGGTAGGCAAAGCTTGGGAAAAGCTTTGTGGATGGGCTGGTCCCGCTGGGATGTTCACCCCTAAAACCAGATTCTACGGAGTTTATCATGATGATCCGGGACAGGTTCCAGCGGCAGAACTGCGCTCAGAAGCCTGCATAACCATAGAAAATGAAAGCAATGCTCCTGCTGAAATCAAATTTAAAGATTTCCCCGGTGGAAAATATGCTGTCACCACCCACCTCGGTCCTTACGAGAAACTCAAAGATTCGTGGACCGAATTCTACGAAAAATGGCTCCCGCAAAGCGGTGAAACCCACGCGGAAGCACCCTGCTACGAGCAATATATGAATGATCCCACCAACACAAAACCGGAACATTTGGTAACTGTACTGCTCATGCCGCTTAAGTAAGAATTAAAAAACGCGCCGCGCTTCCATATTAATGGAAGCGCGGCGCAAAACTTTCTTAGCCAGATTAATACCCAACAATCATGACTTTGTTTTCCAGCATCATGGGAATCCACAGCCTTTTTCCTTTCTGATCCAAATAGAAATCAGCAGGACCACCAATTTTCTCACCAAGATCAAGAGTGGAAAGTTCTCCTGTTTCAGCGTCTTGCCTGATTAAAACACCCTCTTTTTTAAAATCAACCCAGTCGGAAAAAATGATATTTCCTTCATGATATACCATTCCGTCATACAATCCATTTCTCGGACTGATCTTCTCAAAGTAAAATCTATTCCCATCAATGCGCCCTTTACCCACAATCCCATTGGTTTTGTGGTCCTTGCCGAACGAACAAAGATAAATTGTTCCGGTCTTGGAATCATACGAAAGACCATTAGGGCCGAAAAGATCGGTGTCGCATTCAAGTTTGATAACAGTTGGATTGGATGAGGCGTCGACAACAAAAAGATCACCTGTATCCATTGCGGAAATAAGCAATTTATCGTCATCAATGACAGTTATACCATTCAGAAACGAAGTCCCTTCGGCGGAAAAATCCTGATCTACAACCTGTTTTCCATCTGCCACGGAGTAACCTTTAAGATGATCAATATCATTAACGTAAAGGATTCCGTTTAAAACCGTCATTCCCTTGGGTGCGTTCAGACCGCTGATATATTTTCTCTCCAACACATCGCCTTCAGCTGATAACCGAGAAATGTAACCGTCGCCGTCCTTGTCCATTGGCTTAAGTTTCTCCCCCACATTTGAAACATAAAAATATGTTCCGTCAGAGGTTACACTCTCAGGTGCCGAAAAACCGTCCACTTTAATAGTTTGTGTTGAGCAGGCTACAAGCTGCAAGACCATAAAAAGACAAATTGCGATGATTGAATATTTACGCATGAACATTCTCCTTGTTCTGTTTGAAGAAGAAGCTAGCGCAAAAAGTAGGACAGGACTTGCGATTAAAGACCAGATTTTGCTGAATTCAGTTCAATTCGATATTCACGGGGAGTGACTCCGTAATTTTTCCGAAAAAGAGTGCTGAAATGAGACAAACTTTCGTAGCCTGATTCATAAGAAATTTCGGTGATACTTTTATCGGAATTACGAATCAACTGTTCAGCCCAAGACATACGGCGTTCACGAATCCAACGTGCTGGTGTTGTATTATATATTTTCTTAAATTCGCGTTTAAAGGACGAAAGGCTGCGTCCGGACAGCTCCGCAATGGTTTCAAGGCTTATATTCTTATTGAAATATTGCTCCATAAGAGCAGGCAAGTCTGCCCTGCCCACATCCCTGCATGAAATCAAAAAGCTGAGAAATTCATCATTACCCGGAGTGGTACATATATAATGCAGTAACTCCTGAACCTTCAGCCGCAAAAAATCATTATTCTTACCCAGCGGAGAATCAAACAAAGACAGCATAGACGCCAAGTAGATACCGACCTGATCTGCCACTTTTATATTAAAAGCAGACCGCTCAGGGCTTGTAGAGTTAGTCTTTTTTACAGAAAGTTGGCTCACAAAACTAGCGAATATTGGGTCATCAAAAAAGAAAAGAACAGTATCAAATGTCCCGCCATTTTCCGGGATCATCTCAGACATAATGTGGCAACCCTTACAGCAGAAGAAAGCTTCCCCTTTGCGGATCACCATATCCCCGTCAGCAGAATGAATATGTTTTGTACCCTCAAGGACAAAAACAAGAGAGTGCTGCGAAACACATACTTCATGACGAATTTCCGAGCTTCTGCTCTGAAATTGCACAAAAGTAATGCCATCCACAGTGATGTCAGCAAATTTCGGGGAATTTTGGATAAAACGAGGGATTGTTAGCATAGGGGAAAAGGGGCCGCTCAAGGCGACCCCATGATTAATTATTAGAATTCCAGATTCTTGGGAGTTCTCGGAAAAGGAATAACGTCACGGATGTTGGTGACTCCGGTGAGCAGCATGAGCATGCGTTCGAAGCCCATACCGAACCCTGCGTGGGGCGCGGTTCCGAAACGGCGGGTATCGAGATACCACCAGTATTCTTCGGAATCCATACCGGTTTCAGCAATCCTGCTTTCCAGAACATCAAGCCTTTCCTCACGCTGTGAACCTCCGACCAGCTCCCCGATTCTGGGAACAAGCAGATCCATGGCGGCCACGGTCTTGCCGTCATCATTCACACGCATGTAGAATGGTTTGATTTCTCTGGGGTAATCGTAAACGATGACCGGCTTTTTGAAATGCTTCTCAGTGAGATACCTTTCATGCTCGGTCTGCAAATCCTGACCGTACTCAGGATAAAATTCGAATTTCTTGGCTTTCTTACAACGCTGAAGCAAATTCACAGCATCAGTATATGTGATGCGCTCAAACTCATTATCAAGGGTATTACGCAAGGTATCCATCAAAGTTTTATCCACAAATTTAGCGAATAATTCGATGTCATCTGCACATTTATCAAGAACATGATTGATGAGATATTTGACCATCTCCTCGCCAAGATCCATGTTATCATTAAGATCGGCGAAAGCAACTTCAGGTTCAATCATCCAGAACTCGGCAGCATGACGCGGAGTATTGGACTTTTCAGCACGGAAAGTAGGTCCGAAAGTATACACCTGTCCGAGTGAAAGAGCATACATTTCAGCATCCAGTTGACCGGAAACAGTCAGGTGTGCCTCTTTACCAAAGAAGTCATTGGCTGCCTGATCTTCTTTTTTCATGGAAGAAAGAGAATCGTGATCAAGAGAAGTAACCCGGAACATTTCACCAGCACCTTCACAATCGGACCCGGTAATGATCGGGGTATGTACGTAAAAGAAACCCTTATCGCGGAAAAATTTATGAATTGCGTAAGAAAGTTCGGAACGAATGCGGAACATTGCCCCGAATTTGTTGGAACGGGGGCGCAGATGTGCAATAGACCGCAAAAACTCATCAGAGTGACGTTTTTTCTGGAGCGGGAAAGTTTCAGGATCAGCAAATCCGATCAGTTCAATGGACTTACCGCGAACTTCCCACTTCTGACCCTTGCCGGGAGATTCAACCAGCTCACCAGTAACTCCCACTGACGCCCCGGTGGATATCTTCTCAAGCTCAGCTTCTATTTCCGGGGTGTGGTCGATGATTACCTGTACATTTTTCAAACAGGAACCATCGTTAACTTCCAGAAATGAAAAGCCTTTATTGTCACGCTTGGTGCGGACCCAGCCCTTAACCAGAACTTCAGCGGTTGCACTTTCCGCGTTCAAAATATCTTTTACGCATGTTCTTCTCATAAATTGTCTCCAATCACTTGGTTTAGCGCAGATAATTGCACTTCGCGTAAGATGTAGCTGCTAGTCGGGTAAATTTCAACCAACTTATGCATCATTAATATATATAGCAGAAACACACACTGACGAGCTAAATGGAACAACCAACTTTTTATTAATTAATTTTATCAATTTTATTTCATTTTCTACTTGCATTCCTTAATAGGAATCGTTATTAATTATTTCAACGAAACGGTACAAAGTTTTTAAACAATAAATTCAGATTCAAATTGAACAACAAGGAGAACTCCAATGACTAAGACACTTGAAAATCTCAAAGCAGCTTTTGCAGGCGAATCTCAGGCTAACCGTAAATACCTCGCTTTTGCAGAGAAAGCTGAATCCGAAGGTAAGCCCGGCGTAGCAAAACTTTTCCGTGCAGCCGCAGCAGCAGAAACCATTCACGCTCACGCTCACTTACGCCTTATGAAAGGTATTGGTTCCACTGAAGAAAACCTGAAACAGGCTATCGAAGGCGAAAGCTACGAATTCGAATCCATGTATCCTGAGATGATGGAAGATGCCAAAGCTGAAGGTGAAAATGCAGTACTGCGCTACTTCGGATTTGCCAACGAAGCAGAAAAAATTCACGCCAGCCTCTACACCGAGGCACTTGATGCTGACAGCGATGTGTTCGCAGAAGCAGAATTCCACATCTGTTCCGTATGCGGCCACACCCAGAACGGCGCAGCAACTGAAAAGTGTCCCATCTGTGGAGCAGCCCCCAAGGCTTACCAGAAAGTAGATTAACCCCTACCTATTTTCTCAGCCACCTCTCAGGCCCCGCACGCATCTAATGCGCGCGGGGCTTTTTTGATCATATAGACATCTTCCACTGGACGAATCCGAATCAATAACTATTGTTAAGCTGACGCCGAAAAGAGCTTAAACCGGATAGTTGCGCATCCGGGATTACTAAGCTATCTTCGCCTGTTCAAAATAGACTGCAAAGGGGATTTCAATGGGATTCTTTTCTAAAGTAAAAAAGATGTGGAGTAGCCCGGAAGATAGGGCCGAACAAGCACTTAAAGATTATCTCGGCGATGATTACGAGTCGCAAGAAGAAGTAGAAGAGCCGGAGATTAAAGCTCAACCGGAACCGGAGCCCGCTCCCGAACCTGAACCGACTCCTGAGCCGGAGCCTGTTGAACCGGAAGTTGTTGAAACCAAGGTTGAAACAGAACCGCAGCCTGCTGCTGAAGCTCAGCCGGAACAGGTTATAGAGACAGCAGAAATCCCGGAAGAAGAGCCGATTATTGATGAGCCTGCCACCGAACCCGAAGTTGTGGCCGAGCCTGAAATTTTATTTGAAGAACCTGCTCCAGAGCCGGAGCCGGAAGTTGCCGAGGAAACTCGTGTTGCAGAAGTGGAACCGGAACCAATTGCCGAGCCTGAGCAGGAAGTCATCGAAGAAACTCCTGCCGTTGAAATGGAACCGGAACCAGTTGCCGAACCCGAGCAGGAAATTATCGAAAAAACTCCAGCACCCGCCGGACCGACCATCCTTGAACCGGTTATGGAAACTGAAGCTCAGCCTGCTGAGGATAAGCCGCAGTGGCAAATCGAGCTGACCAAATCTTTACAGCAGGCCGAACCGCGCCTTTCCGTATGGCTGGGACTGATCCTCGAAGACATTGAGGAAGCCGGGGACGATCTCTGGGATCGCCTTTCTTTCCTGCTGGATGCACTTGAGGCCCCAAAGAAAGAGGCCGAAGATTTCATCATCCGCTTCAAAGACTGGCTCGAAGACATGGATTACGAGTATGTGGATGATTTCCGCTCCGAACTCCAGTACCGTCTTGCGCTGGCTCTTGAACTTGAAGATGAGGAAGATGAACGCAGTCGTTTGTTCATCAAGCTTTCCGAAGGTCTTAACAAGACCCGCGAGCAGATCACCAAGCGCATCGATTCCATGCTTTCCAGCCACACCGCCTTTGATGATGATTTCTGGGAAGAATTCGAAGAAATCCTGATCATGGCTGATGTTGGTTACGATGCTTCCATGGAACTTGTAGAACGCATGAAAGAACGTATCCGCAAAGCCGGGGAAACCAACCCCGAGAATTTTAAAGACCTGCTGCGTGATGAACTGGACGAAATTTTCAAAGTTCCCAAACGCATCAAGGCATTCAACCCGCCGGAAGTCGTCATGATGATCGGCGTGAACGGCGTTGGTAAAACCACTACCATCGCAAAACTGGCTCACCGCGCTCAGATGCAGGGCCGCAAGGTGCTCATCGTTGCCGGTGATACCTTCCGCGCTGCCGCCATCGGCCAGCTCGAAGTCTGGGCCCGCCGCGTAGGTGCCGGATTCTACGCCAAGGAAGAAGGTTCCGATCCAGCAGCCGTAGCATTCGAAGCCATCGACTACGCAGTCAAAAACGGCTACGACCTCATGCTGCTTGATACTGCCGGACGTCTGCACAACAAAGCCAACCTTATGGAAGAGTTGCTTAAAATCCGCAGGGTCCTCGGCAAGAAGCACGATGAAGCACCGCACCGCAGCGTGCTGGTCATCGATGCCACCACCGGACAGAATGCCCTCTCGCAGACCAAGATATTCAACGAGGAAATCGGCGTTGATGAACTGATCCTGACCAAGCTGGACGGCACAGCCAAAGGCGGAGTCATGATCTCAGTGACCATGCAACACAAGCTGCCCATCACCTACATAGGTTTGGGCGAAAAAATGGAAGACCTCAGACCGTTTAACGGCGAGGACTTTGCTAAGGCTTTGTTGCTGTCTTAGGAATTTAGATAATATAAAATTGAAAATCCCGTCCGGCTTGTTGAGCTGGACGGGATTTTTAATAATTATAACAGCGAGGACTTGCTTAAAAAATCAACTTTTCTTATCCTCAGAAGTAACTGTAAGACTATCACTTCCGAGGACAAAATGCATAAAGTCATCATTCTTTTTTTGCTATTATTCACAATCTTATTCACACCAGCCTTCGCAAGGGACACCTATATAATAGGTATACCTTACCTCAATACCCAAAAAACATCTACTCCCAAAGTAGAAGGGCTTATCAACGAAATATATTCTCGGGCTAATTTATCTGTAGAATTTAAATATTTCCCTGGCATTCGTGACCTCAAATCAGCTGACAGCGGGATTACAGACGGTTCCGCCATCCGTACACTTTATGTTATTGCCCAATACCCTAATCTCACAAACGTACCCACTCCGATGATGAAAGAAACAATATCTGCATTCAGTAAAAACCCTGAACTCGTCATTGCCGCTCCTGAAGACATCCGAGACCTCACTGTCGGCGTAATGCGTGGATCACTCAGCCCAACCAATCTGGCCCATAAATATGCCAAAAAAGTTCAAATGGTTGATTCTTACAAAAGCCTCCTAACCTTGGTTGAAAAAGGAAGGGTGGATGCTGTTATCATGCTGCGGTCGGTAGCAAAACAGACGATAAAAAAACTTAAGATACAAGGGCTGACCGAGTCCGCTCCTCTGATCACCAAGAAGCTGTATCACATTGTAAACAAAAAACATGCCCATACCCTGAACCCGAAATTGGATAAGGCCATCAAGGAACTGCTCCGAGACGGAACCATCAAAAAATTTACAGAAGAACAGGGCATAAGCCCCAAATAAGATACAAACCCTACTTCCACCCACTCTCACAAACCGCCTCAAATCCCGGAAAAATTATCTTCCGGTGATGCAGATACATCCTATCCGCTCCATCTTCGCGACCATAAAGAGAATCACCAACAATAGGAAATCCCTCATGGGCGAGATGCGCCCGGATCTGATGACGAGAGCCTTTGGCGATGCGCACTTCAATAAGTGATGTGCCATCTTCATATTTTTCAATCAGCTCTACGTTGGACCAACGTTCCGGCGCCCCCTCCTCATCAAGCACTTTTGTGCGCTTGCGCTCTACGGTATCAAGCAGATTTTTGCAGATTAATAATTCATCCGGGATTCCATGCACTTTGGCGTGGTATATTTTATCAACCTTGCCGGAATCCTCGTATGCGCGAAATTCATTTTCCCGCTCCACACCAAAAGCAACCAACAACATCCCTGAGGTAAGAAAGTCCAGCCTGTTAGCCAGAATAGGGTCCTGCCCCGGAAAAATTCCTGCAAGGCATTCCTCAACTGACGGTGCCGGGCTTCCGGCAATTGCCGCAGAATGAATACCTTCAGGCTTGTAAACAACACCGAACCCATCGGCCTGCTTGACCACCTTTACCTGTGACAGAATCTCCACATCGCAAGAGCGGTTCTCAGCTTCAAACAGGACTACTTCCGCACCGGAAAACATCTTCAATCCGGAACGGCAGCTGCGACCGTTGACGGTAACGCATCCGCTTTCAATAAGCCGCCTGCGCTCACGGAGTCCGCTTTCAGGAAGCAGCTTGAGCATAAATTTATCCAGCCGCTGACCTTCGTCGCTATCTTCTGCTATTCTTTTGTCAATTTCATTCAATTTATTATCTTCCATTTCTGTTAACTGATTACCATTCCAATTTATCCAACAGGGTTTACGCTGCAAGGGAAACAGCATACAACTCACTAAGCGCAATGAATTTTGTTCAACCTGCCGTTTTTACAGCAAGTACCCACTTCTAAGCTGACAAACGGTCTTAATCAACCTTTTCCCAGTATAACAGGATTTGCCGTGAATATTAAAGGCTGTATTTTCGTCATCTGTGCTGCAATCATGTGGGGCCTGATCGGCCCTATTTCCAAGTTCCCCATTGCACAGGGAGTCGCACCACTTGAGAACGCCTTCTGGCGGGCAATTTTCGCATGGATGCTCTTTGCTGTCCATGCCTGCCGTATCCGGGCCATAAAAATTGACCTCAAAGATCTGCCCCAGATTCTAGGTTTCGGCTTTGTGGGCGTGACTATATTTTACGGTTCCTACCAGTTGGCGGTGCAGGATGTGGGTGCGGCTCTGGCATCGGTTCTGCTTTACACAGCCCCGGCATGGGTCGCCTTCATGTCCTGGCTGCTGCTAGGTGAAAAAATGACTCTAGTCAAGATTTCCGCAATGCTGATAACCATCAGCGGAGTAGCCTGCGTATCTCTCGGACCCCAAATTTTCGGAACCGGGACGGAAATGACCTTCACCTGGCCGGGAATCGTCTTCGGTCTAACTTCCGGGTTCACCTACGCCCTCTACTACATATATGGTAAAACCATCTTCGCACGCTACACCACACCGACAATATTTCTCTATGCCCTGCCCGTGGGCGCACTCTGTCTGTTGCCGTTCTTTGAGTTCACCCCCAAGACCGGCACATCATGGATGAGCCTGATCGCGCTGGCCCTGATCTGCACCTACGGCGCATACTCTATTTACTACGCAGGTCTCAAATGGCTGGAACCAACCTCCGCCTCGGTAATCGCTACCATCGAACCGGTAATCGCCGCCATTCTCGCATGGCTGTGGTGGAACGAAAGCTTCGACTGGACCGGATACATCGGCAGTGCGCTGATTATCTCTGCTGTATTAATGATTGTAATGGAAAATAAAATTATCGCATTTTTTGCCTCCGGAGCTCAAAAAGTAAATGCTAAAACAAGTTAAGGCTTCTGCCGGGTCTGGTAAGACCTACGAACTTACAGCCCGCTTCCTGTCCCTCTTAGCGGGCGCGCAGGAAGAAGATTCTATCCCGGTCTGTAAAAGCTCACAGGGAAAGGGTTACTGCTGGCCAGAAATCATGGCTGTTACCTTCACCAATAAGGCTGCGGCAGAGATGAAAGAACGCGTCATCCGTTCCCTGAAAAACCGTGCTCTGGATATTGAAGGCGACGGACTGGGCGCGGACTGGAAACCTCTGGACGCTAAAAAACAACTCATCCCCATCCTTCAAAGATATAACCGACTGAATATCCGCACCATCGACAGTTTGCTGAACCTGCTGGTGCGCATCTTCGCCCTTGAACTGGGACTAAGCCCGGAATTCGAACTGCTATTTGAACCCCAAGCCCTGTTCGAACCGAACTTCAACAAATTTCTAGCCCAATGCGAAGAAGGCGACCTGCTGCGCAAGGAACTGCTGGATGATGCAGTGGACAGCCTCGTGCTCAAAGAAGAAAAGCAAGGTTTCTGGCTTTCCGAACAGATGCGTATGCGCCTGCTTTCCATCCTGACCCACGTTATCGACCACCCCGCGGAGAGGCTTACGGATCAGGAAGCAATAGCCGGACTGCTGCAAATGGAATTCGATGCATTCCAAAAAGCTGTGCGCGACCTGTCGGCACTCATTGATACAGACAAACTGGCGGCTTCAGCCCATCTGAATAAATATCTGGCCCACGCTGCCAAGATCGATTTCATGGACCTGCCCAAAGAATCGACCATGGTTGCCAAGGACAGCTTTGAGGATTGCGTTAATAAAAAATCCAAAGGTGACATTGGTTCCTATCATGAGAAAGTTTATGGGGACCTGAAACAAGCCCATGAAATTTACCGCGACAAGGCCACCATCCTGCGCGGGGCCTATGCACTGGCTCCGTTCGTCCGCATTGTAGAGGAAATCCGGGCCGACATCATTGAATACCAAACCCGCAACGGAATGCTGCTCAGTGCGGACCTGCCCAAGGTGGCAAGTTACGTGCTTCAAGGCGGCAGTGCCCTGCCTGATGCATTTTGCCGCATGGGTTCCCGGTTGCACCATTTGCTGGTTGACGAATTTCAGGACACCAGCCTTGCCCAGTGGAATGCAATGGCTCCGTTAGCCGTGGAATGCTTATCCAAGGCGGGCAGTCTTTTTTATGTGGGCGATGTGAAGCAGGCTATCTACAGTTGGCGCGGGGGCCGTTCCGAACTTTTTGATGAAGTGGGACAAGACCCGGAACTCTACGCTCTTTCCGAATTCACTCCTGCAAATCTTGAATACAACTGGCGCAGCCTTGAGCACGTTATCGGATTCAACAATGAATTCTTTGAGACCTTGGCAGACTATGATCTTGCCCTCGACCTTTCAGAAAAGCTCTACCCCAACAGCCCGGAAGAACAACAGATCGAACTGGCCCAAAATATTTCCCATTCATTTGAAAAAGCATCCCAGCAGCTGCCTCCGGGACAGGACCGCGCAGGCGGGTACGTACGGCTGCAAAGGGTTTTCGCTTCCAGCTCACAAGAAATTGTGGACGAAACCCGCCGCAACTTTGACCTGCTCATGGATGAGTTGTTTTCCCGCCGCGAATACCGGGATGTCTGCGTATTGGTCCGCTCCAACGGACATGCACAGCTGGTCTGTGATTGGCTGGTAGAAAAATCCATCCCGGTGATCACTGAAAACAGCTTGCAACTGGACCGCCATCCCATCGTGCGCCAGATGGTTTCCCTGCTCAAATTCCTTGATTACCCACAGGACGATCTTGCTTTTCTTGAATTCATTTGCGGACAGGAAATATTCGGACACATCTCAAAGATTGAACACGAGGCTCTCTTCAAATGGCTGGCCGAACGCGACAAAGGACCGCTGCATCGCCGTTTTTCTGAAGAATACCCAGATTTCTGGAACATGCACATTTCGCCTTTCCTGCGCAAGTCCGGTTTGATGACCCCGTACGACCTTGCCAGCGAAATGGTTTCGCGCTTCAAACTTATCGAAACCTACCCGCAAGACGAACTCTACATCCGCCGCTTCCTTGAGGTGGTTCATTTAGCCGAAGAAAAACGCGGCACTTCTCTGGCTGCATTTCTTGATTTCTGGGAACTTTCATCCGCCGAGGAAAAAGTACCTTTGCCGGAATCAGTCAACGCGGTACGCATCATGACTATCCATAAATCCAAGGGGCTGGAATTTCCGGTCATTGTGGTACCCTTCCATAACTGGTCCATATCCGGCCCGGACAGTTCACTGGCGGACATTCAAATAGACGGACAGACCATGCTGACTCCCATGAGCAGCTCACTGGGTGATATTTATTACGAGAACCGCACCCGCATGTTCAGCGAACAGCTTAACCTGCTCTACGTTGCATGGACCCGTGCAGGACAAGAGCTTTACGGATTCCTGCCCTCGGAAAAAACACGGGGCGTAAGTCCGGCACTCGCTGCTATTGAAATGATTCTTGAGGGTAAATTTGATGATCTCGGTTTGCTTGAATATGGCGTAAATCCTAAAAAAGAAGAAAAACAAACTCCCGACCCCGAACGAGAAGAATCGCAAACTGCCTCAACTGACGATTTCTGCGAAACCACCACTGACGGACGACCCGAACCAGAACTCATGGGCTGGCTGCCGAGGCTGCGCGTTTACCGCCATAACCTTGAAGATTATTCCTATGATGCACGTATGCGCGGTGAACTGGCCCATAACGCCATGGAAAACCTGATCCTCACCGGGGATGACGATGCCGATTGCCGCCGCAGTGCTGAAGCGGCCTTTGCCAAGTTCCCGGCAGTGACCGAAGAGGAAGACGTGCTGGTCCCGGAAGTGACTAACATGGCCCTCTGGGCCTTATCGGTCCCGGATGTACGTACCGCTATCGAACGCGGCAGGCCGGAAGTAGCCATCATGGACACAAAAGGCGAGACCCATCGCGCTGACTTGCTGCTCTTGGAAGATAAACGGGCACTGGTAGTTGAATACAAAACCGGACAGCCTTCGCCTGAAAACGAGAAGCAGGTCAAAAGATACTTGAAGCTATTACGAGACATGTACGGTGACGAGAAAGAATTACGCGGCCTGCTGGTTTATTTAGACGGAAAATTTACGAAAGAAGTTAATATATAGTTATGAATAAAAAAAATATCCAAATAATCTCGTGGAAAGAAGATTTTATTGAAAATCTTGCCACAACTATAATTAATGATTCTGATGGCGACCTGAGCAAAGTCACGGTTATTGTCCCGCACCACCGCCCGGCCCGTTACTTAAAAAAGGCCCTTGCAAGTTCGGAGCAACTGCCCAAACCGTGCATCCTGCCGGAGATTTATTCATTCTCCGACTTCGTATCCTCACTTATCCCCAAACTTACTGCTGAGTTCCCACGCAAGATAGGTAAACTGGATCAAGTAGGACTGCTCTTTGATATTATTGAAAAGCTGCGCAATGAATCCACGGGCATGCTTTCCAAAATGCCTACAGATCTACAAATGTTCTTCCCGTGGGGAACACGGCTGGCTTCCCTGCTGGAAGATCTGCTGCGGCAGGACATAAAACCGCGCAACCTGACCATGCTGCAAGGCGAAGTACTGGAATGGGCCGCTGCCCTGCTGGAAGAACTTGAAATAATCTTCGTACGCTACTTGGAAGAACTGGATAAGCGCGGCTGGACAACATCAGGTCTGGAAAACCGGACCTTAGTAGAAAATTTCAGCGGCCTTGATGATATCCTCAAGGACCGCAAACTTTACTTGGCAGGATTCTACGGAGTCAGCGGCGTGGAAGATATGTTCTTCCGCTACCTCTGGGAAAATCTGGGCCTGCAAGTAATCTGGCACAGTGATCCCGGACTTGCTGAAGGACGCAAAGGACATTTCGGTGTGCGTGAGCATCGACTCTGGCTCCAAAACTGGAAAGCCGAGGCTGTTTCGGAGCATTCAGCAAAGGGAAGCTGCAAACTGCCGGAACTGAAATTCTTTGAGGGATTCGACCGCCATTCCCAGCTCTGCGCCATGCGCGAAGAACTGTGCTCGCAAAAAGTAGAAGGTTGCGCCGTGGTCCTGCCGGACACCTCTTTACTGCTCCCGGTCATGCACCACCTGCCGGAACAAGACATCAACATCAGTATGGGCTATCCGCTGGAACGCTCGGCCCTGAACGGATTGGTGGAAGCCGTACTCAAATTGCAGGAAAACCGTAACGGGCATAACTTTTACTGGAAAGATATTCTGGGACTGATCCGTCACCCTTATTTGAAAATGCTGGAAGTAAACGGCGATCAGCCTTTGCGAACCATCTTCCACCAATGGGAAAACGCACTTCGTCACGGCGCGCCCTACGCAAATGTGAAAGATTTTGTCCCAGTCTACAGCGACGACAACGGTAATCTGGTGGACAACCCGGAAACCACCGAAGAACTGCGCGCTGAAGCTGTACAGGTCTGCATCGATGAATTCAAAGATATTGAAACTCTTTCTGAGCTTGCGGATAGTTTACAAGCTATGGCAGAAATGCTCCGCCAACGAGGCGGCACCCTCTGGAACCGCTACCTGCTTGATTCGGAGTGCCTTTTCCGACTCATGAACGAGGTCATCCCCGAACTGCGCGAAAGCTCCATCAGCAATGAAATTTTCGGGCAATCGCTTTGCTTTTCCATATTCCGGCAATTGCTTTCATCGCAGCGTGTATCATTTGAGCCGGACCCCATTTCCGGTATGCAGGTGCTTGGTATGCTGGAAAGCCGCCTCCTCAATTTCAAGCGCACCTTCATTCTTGATACCGTTGATGAAAAACTTCCCGGAACCGATCCCTACGATCCTCTGCTCCCGGACCAGTTGCGCCATTTGCTGGACCTGCCGGATTCACGGGAAAGGGAATCAGTCGCCACCTACAACTTCTACCGCTTGATCATGGGTAGCGAGGAATCCTGCATCTTTTATCAAAGCGGTGTTCAGCCCGGATTGCTGGATTCAAAATCCATCCGCTCCCGCTTTGTGGAACAACTGCTCTGGGAAATGGAACAGCAACGCAAAGAGATTATCACTCCGGGTGAAGATTTCCCGCTCAAGGCTGTTAATTTTCCCGTGGGAGCCATCGTAAACAGCCCGGCTCCGATTCCAAAAGAACCATTGCAGGATAAACTGCACAATCTGCTCAAGTTCAAAGGCTTATCCCCGTCAGCCATCGACTGTTACGTGGGGTGCCCAAAATTATTCTTTTTCCGTTACCTCTCCAATGTGCGCGAAAGCGTAACTGTTGATCAGGACGGGGACCGCGCCGGATTCGGTGATCTGATTCATTCCGTGCTCAAAGATTTTCTTGAACCGCACCTGAATAAAGATATCAGCGGAAGCGATCTGGATGAAAGAGAGTTGCAGGATTTATTCATGCTCCGTCTGGAACGGGATTCCCTGTATCCCAATCTTGCTTACGATATTAAAAAATCACTTGAACAGGCCGGAAAAAACAGACTTTCCCTATTCCTGAAAAATATGAAGCCGACCAAAATTGTGGAACTGGAATCAGACTCACAGGCCGAGCTTGAAATGGATGATTTCTCCGTACGCATTCACGGGCGTGTGGACCGGGTTGATGAACGGGCCGGGGAACGATACGTGCTGGACTACAAGACCGGACGACTCCATTTGCCCCGTAAATCCTTCTGGGACGATGAATCCATATGGGGTCCATTACTGGATGATCCGCAAGCTATCTACCATGATGGCATACCCTTTCTTGAAAAAATCAAGGACTCAGCTAACAGCCTGCAACTCCCACTCTACTTACTCATGGACCAGCACACTTCCGGCGAACTGCCCAGACAGGCAGCACTGGTAGAGCTGGTCACAGACGGCCGGGAAAAAGGACTCTTTGATTCCAAAACAAGTGATGAAGAGCGCGAGGAAATCATAGAAACCAAAATTCCGGCCCTGACCAAAGTGATCATCAACAACATGTTGCAGGAGGAGGATTTTAAACCAATCCGTTCCAACATGTGCCAATGGTGCTCATACCGGGAAGCCTGCGGAAGTTAATTCTACTTGGCTTAAACTATTAGGAATTCCAAAAAGGGAAGAATAATGAAGACTGCTGAAATCATGATCTGTGGAGCTGGAATAGTGGGCCTTACTGTGGCGCGGGAGCTTATTTCCAAAGGCTACAAGGACATTCTTATCCTCGATAAGGAAACAGAGATTGCAAAGCATGCTTCAGGACGCAACAGTGGAGTCCTGCACGCCGGGATCTATTATGCTCCGGGCAGTCTGCGTGCTGTTTCCTGCCTTTCCGGTAATTTCAGGATGAAGGAATATTGCCGTGAAAAAGAATTACCCCTGCTGGAAACAGGTAAAGTAATTGTCGCCCGCAACGAATCAGAACTCCCCACCCTGCATGAGCTTTATAACCGGGCCACCGCCAACGGAGCCAAGGTCGAGATCATTGATGAGCAGCAGCTCGCCGAAATAGAACCCAATGCAAAAACAACCAAAGAGGCGTTGTTTTCTCACTATACCGCAGTAGTTGACCCTCGTGCAGTGATGAAATCATTGTATAATGAGCTTGAATCCAGCGGAAAAGTATCTTTCAGACTCGGCACAAAGTTCATTACTGCAAAAAGCAACAGTACTATTGTCACCGATAAAGGTGAAATAAGCTGCGGCCAGTTCATCAATGCTGCCGGGGCATACAGCGATCAGGTGGCCCGTCCCTTCGGATTCGGTGAAGGCTACCAGCTCATCCCCTTCAAAGGTATTTACAAAAAGCTCAAAAAAGAAAAGGCCCACACCATCAAAGGCAGTATCTACCCGGTTCCAAACATCAAGAATCCATTTCTTGGAATCCACTTCACCCGCGGAGCCAGTGGGGATGTCTATTTAGGACCTACAGCTATCCCCGCATTCGGACGTGAGAACTACGGCATCCTGAGCGGTCTGGATAAAGAAGCATTCGACATAATGCTCCGCGACGCCATCCTCTTTTTCACGAACCCAAAATTCCGTTCCGTTGCATTTGAAGAACCACGCAAATACTTTTTTAAATGTTTCTTCAATGATGCTAAAGAACTGGTCAAAGAACTTTCCCCTGATGATATTGAAAACTCCACTAAAGTGGGTATCCGCCCGCAATTGGTAGATCTAAAACGCAATGAACTTGTGATGGACTTTCTTGTAGAAAGTGATACAAAGAGTGTGCACGTACTCAACGCTATTTCACCTGCCTTCACTAGCTCCATGTACTTTGCTGAAATGATTGTGGAGAATTACATACACTAAAGAATGTATGTTCTCTGCATTGCAAAACAAGCATTTTTACAGAGCGTCACCAAGCTGTAACAGACAAAAAGAACTTGACTTTAAGCCTCATACAGGAAAAAACTTTTCTCGGACTTCAAAGTTGCCTCTGAACAATAAATACACCGCTGTATGTATCTTTCAGATACCTGCCACAAAGCGTTTTTGCTGACAGTATTGTTTATCAACCAATGGCAACTCTTAAATATACAAGTCACAGGAGAACTTTAGTATGAATCTTCCTCAGCTTAAAATTGGCGATCTCGTTGCCAAGGTACCCGTCATTCAGGGCGGCATGGGTGTGGGAATTTCCCTCTCCGGCCTTGCTTCCGCAGTTGCCAAAGAAGGCGGCATCGGCGTTATCGCTGCTGCAATGATCGGTCTTACCAACAAGAATGGCGGCAAAGACCACGCAAAAGCACACATCGACACTCTGGCCGAAGAAATCAGAAAGGCCAAAGAAATGACCTCCGGCATCCTCGGTGTAAACATCATGGTTGCCCTGTCCAACTTCGCGGACATGGTCAGTACTTCCGTCAAAGAAGGCGCGGACGTAATATTTTCCGGTGCCGGACTGCCGCTGGATCTGCCCAAATACCTCAACGATGGCGCAAAAACCAAACTGGTTCCCATCGTATCTTCAGGTCGCGCAGCATCCATCATCTGCAAAAAATGGATCTCCAAATTTGACTACCTGCCCGATGCATTCGTAGTTGAAGGCCCCAAGGCAGGCGGACACCTCGGCTTCAAACGTGAGCAGCTCAACGATCCCAAATTCGCCCTTGAAAATATCCTTCCCGAAGTCATCAAAGCTGTTAAACCTTTCGAGGAAAAAACAGGCAGAACCATTCCCGTTATCGCTGCTGGCGGTGTATATTCCGGAGAAGACATTAACAAATTCCTCCATATGGGAGCTGCCGGGGTCCAGATGGGAACCCGCTTTGTTGCCACCCACGAATGCGATGCTGATGATGAATTCAAACAGGCTTACGTAAACTCCACTAAAGAAGATATGGCCATCATCCAGAGTCCGGTAGGACTCCCCGGCAGGGCAGTAAAGAACGACTTCCTGCAAGCGGTAACCGATGGCAAAAAATCTCCTTTCAAATGCCCGTTCCATTGCATCAAGAGCTGCAAAGTAGAGGAAAGCCCCTACTGCATCGCAGCTGCCCTGATCAATGCCCAGCGCGGCAAACTGAAAAACGGTTTCGCTTTTGCCGGCTCCAATGCATGGAGAACCGAAAAAATCATCACCGTTAAGCAGCTTATCTCAGATCTTAAATCTGAATTTGACCGCGCTGTTGCACGCTAAGCTGACTTCTCCATAAGATAACAAAAAAGGCGTTCCGCATTTTGCGGAACGCCTTTTTTAATGCCTCCGGCGGCGCTTTCAGCGGGTCCAGAGAACCCTTTTGAAAAAAGGTTCTCTGGACTCTCCTAAAACTTTTATTAAGCTTCGCTGAGTAAAATATAAATCACCACCCAAAAAGGACGTTCCACTAAATGCGAAACGCCCTTTTAAAATCTGTTTTGTGTGCTGAATTCTATTTCTTTTCAGCCGCTTTCTTTTCGTCTTTCTTAGGCTCTTCTTTAGGAGCAGTCTCTTTCTTAGGCGCAGTCTTCTTTGTAACTGGTTTAGCAGCAGCTTTCTTAGCCGCAGGCTTCTTGCGGGAAATTAAAGATTCAAGCTTTTCAGCAGCAGCCTGAGCATCGCCGGATTCACCTAAATAATGCATCTCACCCTGCGGGGAAATCCAGTGCCATCCTTCGGGCTTTTTAAGCACCCGGGCCCCCTTTGCATCGAGATAATCCTTGAATGATGCCTTCTCAAGGCTCTCGTCAATCTGTACTGTAAGTTTGCGGTTCTCAGCCATAACCTGAGTGTGACGAAAAATTTCAAAGGCACTGTGGACCAGATCAAAGGCCGGATCTTCGATCTCACATTTTTTGGAGGAAAGCTCTTTTTCAAGTTGGGCCAGATCTTTCTTCAGGCTGCGAATTTCAAAAAGCGCATCCTTGCGTGCATCCTCACTCTTATCATTAATTGCATTAGTCACTGTCGCTGCGGTCTGCTTTTTCATTGAACTTCCTCCAGAATTGCTAAGTTAAGTTTTGCTTAACACACTCATTTATAAAATTCTATTCCTTTTTCTCTCCATTTGAATCCGGAGACTGGTTACCTGCCAGCGGATGGGCCTTGTCATAAACATTCATGATCTGTTGCAAGTTCAGGTGGGTGTATCGCTGCGTAGTACTAAGATGCTCATGCCCAAGCAACTCCTGTACAGAACGCATATCAGCCCCGGATTGCAACATGTGCGAAGCGAAACTATGACGGAGCATGTGCGGGTGAACGCCCTCGTGTAGCCCTGCGCCCTCAGCCATGCGGGCAAGAATACGGTTGACCTGCCTGCGGTTCAAACGACCGCCGCGATTACCGACAAAAAGGGCCTGCTCTTCAAGTGTTGGCCCAAGCTCGGCACGCACTGCCAGATAATCGTTAACCGCCTTACATGCAGCGTCACTAAGCGGAGAAAGGCGTTCCTTATTCCCTTTACCGGAAACGCGAACGACACCGCTGGAGGTATCAATATCAAACAGATCGAGTGTAATGGCCTCACTGACCCGCAACCCGGAACCGTAAAGCATTTCAGCCAAGGCAAGATCGCGTTTATCAGCAGGTTCATCACCAACCTGCGCATCCATGAGATTCACGGCCTGATCAACATTTAGAGAACGTGGATGGCGAATTTCCTGCTTGGGATTCCTGATCCCGGTCATGGGATCATTCTTAATAAACCGATGCTTGGTCATGTATTTGAAAAATGAACGCAGGGAAGAAAGCTTGCGCGACAAGGTAGATTTGGCAAGCCGCTGTCCGTGAAGTTTGGCGAGAAAACCGCGCACTTGGTCCGGGATAATCTTTTCCGGTTTGGCAAGAGAGCTCTTGCGGGTCTCCAAAAAATCCTCAAACTGGGTGAGATCCTTTGCATAGGAGCGCAAAGTGGCAGCGGATGCCCGTTTCTCCACATCCAGATAGGTCATGAAGACTTGAACAGGCTCGGGAAGGTCTTTACGTATTCCTGCGGTCGAGGACATAGTTGCTCTTGGGATTTTCTTTTGCTTTCTTCTTCAAACTCATAGCAATGGCTGAAGCTTCACCATAGTGCTTCATTCTGCCGTCAATATTAAAGACAACGGCTATAGAGATAGCCATCAGCGGAAAAGTCTGGGTATTGCCCTGTCTGTCCTTGGATACAATGGATTTGCGCTGGCGATCTTCCATGTCATAAAAATTGGGAACAATACCGTCGAAAGAAAAAATTATGCGTTGACAGACTTCTTCGATTATATCCGGCGAAGTGATAACCACGAAATCATCACCGCCCACGTGGCCGACAAAAGTCTGTTCTCCGGCAAAACTTTTCACCGTATTAACGATAATGCGGGCACTCATCATCAGCACCTCATCACCACGGGAAAAGCCGTACTTGTCGTTAAAGGACTTAAAATAATCAAGGTCGCAATAGGCAAGAGCGAAATCCTGCTCGCGATCAATGAGAGTTTGAATTCTCTGGATGATGGATGTGTTGCCCGGAAGCTTTGAAAGGGGGTTGGCATCAAGTGCACGCAAGGCACGGCAGAGAGTCAGGTTTACCCTTTCGCGCACAACAGGCAGAAAAAAAGGACGGACCAGAAAATCATCAACCTCGACCTCGTTCCAATCCCACGAGTGCTGGAGATCGGTATCATCAAGGCAAATAATGACCGGAAGCTGGCGGTAAACATTTTCACTCTTAACCAGCCGGGCCAGTTCCTGCGCCGGAACATCCTCCACTCGGCTGTCCACAATAAGTAGATCCGGCGGTTCATTAAAAAGATCTTCCACTGCCCCGCGGGCTTCTGTATAGCAAGTAAATTCCAGTACTTCCTGCGGCCAGATTTCAAACAACAGTTCCCGCAAGGAATTATCAGGGGAAACCAGAATGGCTTTATGTTTTACCAGCCCCAATAGGCCGTGATCCTTATTCTTGTCCATAGCCTACGCTGTAACATCAACTATTATATAACGTCAAAGCTCAAGCGGACCACGATTCATGAAATTTAAAAAAAATAACAGCTAAAATTAGAAAGTAAGATCTGAAATTTCCATAAACTTGTCGGAAACCTCATCCATGACCGGTTCAAGGTCTTTCATTTTCAGCTTCAAAATTTTCATAGCAGCGGGCTTGAAGTAAGCAATCTGGTCATCACCGCCATTTCCGTATTCAAAAAGACGAACCATAAAATCACCCACATGGACCACTGCGGCAGTCTGCTGGTAAAACTGGGCCCGATCCGGGTGGTGATGAAAAGTCATAGCCTCACGTACATTGGGCGGAAGGTGCCAGTGACGAGCCAACCATGCGTTAATGCGATCGTGTCCGAATCCGAGAATATGCCGCTCCGCCTCGTAATATGAAAGATCTTTTTCCTTCACGGTCATACGCACGGCTTCATTGAGCTCCGGCAGCTGAACTGCGGTAACAACCTTTCCAAGATCATGAAGCAGTCCGGCCACGGTAAATTCTTCAGGATCTTCAAATCCTGCGGCCTTGGCAATGGCGCCACTGGCCATAGCACAACCGAGGCTGTGCTCCCAGAGTCCCGACATGGCCTGCTGGATCATATCAAAGACAGATGTAGAAATAATAATGCCCCGGATTACGTTCAGGCCGAGCAAAACAAGAGCATGCTGGATGGTGGTGATTCTGCCCGGGAAACCGTAAATGGGCGAGTTTACCATCTTAAGGACCTTGGCGGAAAGCACCTGATCCTGAGAAATAACTTTAGCGACCTGCTCAGTTGAGGAGTTGGGGTCATCCACAAGTTTGGTAACTTCATCAAGAACGGAAGGCAGAGTGGGTAGATCTGAGGTAGAAAGGATCTGCCCTTTAACACTGGTTTTGAGGTCTTGATCAGCCATTTATCCTTCCTCCCCGTTTTCAGCAGCCTCTGCTGCGGCTGCGGCTTCCGCTGCGGCCTGCTCTTCTGCCAGTCTTTCAGCTTCCTCCTCAGCCTTCTGAGCTGCTGCTTTCAAATCGAAATATTCCTTAAAAAATCCTTTAACCCGGAACATCCACTTATCTTTGGTGTAGCCGCGAAAAAGATAGTCAAGCCGTTCAGACTTCTTGGCCCATGAGGAATCATCATTATCTCCGAGATCAACGGGGTTACCTTTGACCACAATACGTTCAACATCCATAGACTCCAGCTTCTGGATGATCCCCTCAGTCAGTTCCAGCCCTTCAGCAAGAACAACCATACCATTATCGCGGGTAACAGGCTTGGCAAGCTTCATTCCCGGAGCCGCAAGTTTAACCGGAATTTTCTGCATCAGTCGAACTTCTCCTCATAAAAAATCAAAAATACCCGCTCCATATCAACAACATTTGAGATCATAATACATGCCGGGAAAGCGCACAACCATTCCCTTTACTTCCATGCCAAGAATTACCGCACCGGCTATGGAAACATCAATTCCAGCAGCACGGGCAATCTCGTCAATATGCAGCTTACCTCCGCTCTCAAGGGCCTTTGCGATATCATATTCAGGAGATTCCAGTGTACTGATATCAAACTCAATCTCAACAGGCTTTGGCTCCTCCGGAGCATGAATCTGCTCAGGAGCCTTACTTTTAAGCACTTTCCTTGCTGCTGGAACCCTGCGCTCAACTTCAGCGGGCTTTCCCTGACCAGACAGATCAAGCGCGTGCCCGATATTCATTAATACATCATCGGCAGTTTCCACAAGGGCCGCGCCTTCCTTAATCAATTTAAGGCATCCGGCAAAACTGCTGTTGCCTATGGGACCGGGCATAGCCATCACTTCCCTGCCCTGCTCCCCTGCCAGTCGGGCAGTAACCAGACTGCCGCTTGCTATTTCAGCCTCAACCACCAGAACTCCGGTGCTCAACCCGCTGATCAAACGGTTGCGAAACGGGAAATTACGGGCAAAGGGTTTTGTTCCCGGTGGAAACTCAGAAATGATCAGCCCGGATTCAATCACACTTTTCCTAAGCCACGCACTATCCGGCGGATATGATTCAACATCCAACCCTGTGCCCAGCACTGCTATTGTTGAACCAATTCCATACAAAGCCGCTTCATGGGCACAGGAATCAATCCCCTTTGCAAAACCGGAAACAATTGTAATCCCGCTTTTAGAAAGATCCGCAGCAATCCTAGCAGCATACTCCTGCCCTAGGACTCCGCTCTTACGCGAACCGACAACACCTACAGCCGGATTACCCAAAAGTGTCGGGTCTCCAAGATAATACAGGCAGGTGGGAGGGTCGGGCAGTTCTTTAAGCAGGTCAGGAAATAATGGATGGGTCCAGGGCAGAATTCCAAAACCGAGCCGGACCACCTCACGGTATTCCTGCTCGGCTTTTGCGCGCCAAAGTTCCTTTATTGCCGCTGTAGCACTTTTTTCCGAGGCCAATGCAAGAGAGTGCCAGTTATCGGCGTCTTTTAGCCCTTCATAGGCAGTGCTGTAATGGCGTAAAATGGGGGACCATGATTTAGGTCCAAGTCCCGGCGTATAGCGTAGGGCCAGACATGCAAAATATTCTTCCTGAAGAGTGCTCACCGACTGCCGCCGCTGAAGGAACTAACCTTCGATTGCACGCAGCCGTTCCCTGCCGATCTTTGCAGGATCAGACTTGGGATAATCCTCAATCAGGGTGCGCAGATAAAATACGGCATTTTCCCGGTCACCAAGCTTATCGTAAGCCAGACCGATTTTAAGCATGGCATCAGGCACTTTTCCAGCCTTGGGAAAACGTCTGCTCACTTCCTTGAACTTAAGGATGGACTGAGCGAAGCTCTTTTCGGAATAGTAAGTCTCACCGATCCAGTACAAAGCATTGGGAGCAAGCTTGGAGGAAGAGCTCTGGGCAAGAAACTGCTCCAGCAGGCCGCGTGCTTCCAGCGGTTTATCATTCATCACCAGTCGCACACCTTCCTGATACAACTCATCACCGCTCAGGGCTGAGACAGGTGCAGCAGGCTGGGCAGCAGCTTCTGCGGGAGCAGCGTTTTCACCGGGAACAACCATCCACGGTTTCTCTTCGCTACTGGCTATTCCGCCCATAACAACTTCTTCAGCCACTACGGTTTCCTCAGCAGGAATTACCTGCTCAACCTTCATGGCCATCATCTTCTGCTGATTTTCCTTGAGTTCGGCAAGAGTACTGTCCAGCTCGGTCATCCGCTCTTGAAGCTTTTCCATCTGGGCAGTTGTATCTTTATGATTACTTTCAATCAGGTCATTCTGCTGGCGCAGTCCTTCTTTAAAATTAAGAAAATTTTCCTCAAGGCTTTTAAGGCGCCATTCTTCACTGCCACCCCATGCGGGCTTTACAGGCTCTTCTGGCTGCTTTGCCGCAAAACATCCGCAAACGGTAAAAGCCAAAATAACAACAAGAAGGATTCGTAAGTACTGCATCAAATATTCTCCGAGGGCATGTTGAATCTAACTGGTGAATTTGGTTCAAGTTTCAACGGATTTAAAGTAGGCCACTTAGTTAGATTTGGCAAGCATATCTAAGCTTTTACAGAATGAACACCCCCCTGCCCTTGCGTCCTGTGCAAATTTAGGGCAAAAAGTGCACACAAAAGAAGTCTTTAAAACCCTTATTTTAGGAAAGCAAATATGAATATCCCCATGGAACCTATTCGGCTCACGGCAATGATGAGTGCCCAGATGCTGCCCAAGGCACTGGTGGACTTTGCCACGCTTGCGGCTATCGGCGCCCCGATCATGGCTGTGATCCTTGAAATTACGGCTAAGGCACGCAAAAAGATTTTTTACGACAAGCTTGCCCAGCAGGTTACGGCACTGACTCTTGGCCTTTACCTACTTTTCACTATCTGCCTTGGAAGTGCTGCCGTTTTTTTCAGCCGCCAGATGCCGTGGCTTCAGGATTGGTTCGTAAATCCTGGCTCCCCGGTAATGATGTTTTACATCACTCTAGGAGTCGCGCTGGCCGGTCTTATTCCGTATAAATACTCATGGAAAAAACTTAAAAAAAATAAACCGCTACATGTTATGCTCGGCTCTGTAGGGGCTCTCGGAGGAATTGCTTCTATCCATGTTGCCACCGTGATTATGCAGAGATTTTTTACATTACAGATTGAGAGCCCCAACCCGGCGGTTCCGGCTCTTCCCTTTTACACCCATTTTCAGCAGATGCCCGGTAAAGCAGGTCTCTGTCTGGCTGGGATTTACCTGATCATGGCTATTGCCTTTGCCGCTACAGCATCCGGTCTTTATCTGGTACTCAGACGCAACAAAGACGACTTCGGCCGCGACTATTACAAATTCACCCTCCCGGTGGTAGCCCGCTGGGCCTTACTTCCCACCCTGCTGCAACTGGCAGTTTCAGGCGGTGTAGTATACTACATCTGCGGTCCCAACATTGCCCTGCTTTACAGCAACCTTCCTGTGGCTCTAAGCTTCGGCACCTCCCTGCTGCTTACCCTGATCTGCTGCGCAATCTGGATTGTGACTTGGAAAAGTGAAACACCCATGCGCCATAAGATCGGCCTCGGGCTGGCACCGCTTCTGGTCATCCTTGCCCATGCAACACTCATGGCAGGGACCATGAGTTTATACCTGAGCCTGTCTTAACGCCCCGCTCTTCGTGAATCAGATAAGTCTTTCCTGCCAGCAGGAAAGACTTTTTTATTGCCCAAAATCAAGCCCCCTGAAACAGACATTTCAGGGGGCTTGATACTTTAATAATGAAACAATGCTCTACTAAATAGCTCCGCCCTTGACGGTTGCCATGCTGTAGACTTCGTGAGGATCAAGGATAAGCACTACGCTACCGTCACCCATAATGGTCGCGCCGGATACGCCCTTGAGATCAAAGCCATTAAGGTAATTACCAAGCGGTTTAATAACGATCTCCTGACGCTCAAGCAGTCTATCCACAACAAGACCGAGTCTGCGCTCATTGTCGTGGATAATAACCACAGGCAGTACCTCGCGATCAGGATCACTGACCTGCTGTTCCAAAAGGTCGGCGAGTTCGGCAATACCGAGAACTTCCCCGCGCAGAGTAACAGCCTTACGACCGTTAACTTCAGTAAGTCTTTCAGCTTCAATCTTGGTTGTTTCAGAAACCGCATCAAGGGGAATGGCGTAGTTGGCACCGTTGATCTGAACCATAAGCGCATCGATGATCGCCAAGGTCAGCGGCAGGGTCAGGGTAAACTTGGAACCCTTGCCCACTTCTGAAGAAATGTGGACGCTTCCCTTAAGATCTTTGATGTTGTTACGCACAACATCCATACCTACGCCTCGACCGGAAATGTCGGTAACCTTTTCAGCGGATGAAAATCCCGGAGCGAAAATTAGCTCAATGGCCTCACGATCATCAAGGTTACGGGCCTCATCAGCAGAGATAACGCCTTTCTTGATAGCCACATTACGCATCTTTTCAGGATCAATTCCGCGACCGTCGTCCTCAACCTCAATGGCAACCGAGTTACCCTTGTGGTAAGCGCGCAGCCAGACATGCCCCTGCGGGGTCTTGCCGTTGGCAATACGTTCTTCTTCAGGCTCAAGACCGTGGTCTACTGAGTTTCTAATCAAGTGAACAAGAGGATCGCCGATTTCCTCGACAACACTCTTATCGAGTTCAGTCTCTTCGCCTTCGGTTATCAACTCGACCCGCTTACCGCTCTTACGGCTCAGGTCACGAACCAAACGCGGAAATCTGGAAAAAACAGTCTGAACAGCGACCATGCGGACCTTCATAATGGTGTCCTGCAAGTCGTCGGAGATTCTAGACAAAGCATATGTTGTCTCGGTCAACTGCTGAGCAACAACCGGGACCTCAAGGTGCCCTTCCTCAAGACCTCGAGCAAGCATGGTGTAACGGCCCCTGCTAATGATAAGCTCCCCGATCAGGTTCATAAGATGATCCAGCTTCTGATGATCCACCCTGATAGTAGACATCGTCTTGGGCTTAGAGCTTTTGACCGGTGAACTGGCAGTTGGCTTGGGCTTAGGTTTTGCTACAGGCTTGGCTGCGGCTTTAGCCGGAGCAGGTTTAGCAGCAGGCTTAGGCGCAGCTTTAGGCTCGGGCTTGGGTTCGGGCTTAGGCTTAGGCTTAGGCTCGGACTTAGGCTCGGACTTAGGTTCAGGCTTAGGCTCGGGCTTGGGTTCGGGCTTAGGCTCGGGCTTGGGTTCGGGCTTAGGCTTAGGCTCGGACTTAGGCTCGGGCTTGGGTTCGGGCTTAGGCTCAGGCTTAGGCTCTTCCGCAGCGGGTCCATCCCCGTCTGTCTTAAGCTCTCCCACTGCGGAATCAATCATTTCTGAAATGATCCCACATTCCTGACGCAGAAGGTCAAGCATCAGTTCAAAATCCATATCAGTGGAGCGGGCCTGATCAACCAAACCTGCTGTCCTTTCAGCGTATTCCCGCAGATCGTCAAAACCCATATATCCACCAGAATTCTGGATGGAAACAAGGCTTCTGTACAGGCCGTCGATATAATCTTTCTGCCCGGAATCTTCAGCGAGAGTAGTCAGGGCCAGATCAATATTATCCACTTGCTGTCGAACAGTCTGTTCAAAAATTGCAATATCTTCCGGGTCAAGTCCGTCTTCTACTGGTTCCAGATCTACTTCAGGATCGGGGTCAGGCTCGTCGACAACATCGTCCTCATCGACCCCAACGGCTGCTACAACCTCACCCTTTTCTACAGCATCCTGCAATGGAGTGACTAGCTGATCTATATCCAGAGGCTGAACTTCGCCGTTTTTCGGTGAAACATGGGCGATAAGCGACTCAATTCCATCAACGACAGCCAAAAGCAGATCTATCATGGAACGAGTTGCTGCGACTTCACCTTTACGAACCTTATTCAACAGAGTTTCGGCTTCGTGGGTCAGCGAATTAAGCTCGCGAAAACCGATAATACCACTGTTTCCCTTAAGGTTGTGGAAATATCTAAAAATATCGTTGATAAGGTCATCATTGCCTTCAGGGTCCTGCTCAAGCTCAAGCAAGCCATTAGTGAGATTCTCGATGATTTCATGGGCTTCTTCAAGAAAATCAGCCAGATGACCTTCCCCAACTGTTGTCAACTTATAGGATTCAGCCTCCTCATTAACAATGGCTACGAACTGAAAAGCCTGTTTGCGTCCTGACTCGGGCATATTGGACTCCTGCTCAATTTGGGTCTCCGGCAAATCTGTCTCTGCTTCAGCGTATTCTTCAGCTGGTTCCGGCTCTACTTCTTCCAGAACAGGTTCCGGATCAGGTTCCGGTTCTGCTTCCGGTTCCGATTCTGCTTCCTCCTGAGCGGGAGCAGGAGGTTCGGGTGTTTCTCCAGCCATGATGGCATCGATCCTTTCGATGGTAATGGAAGTATCAACTTCACCTTCATTGCCTAACTCATCCAGATTATCAATCAACTGACGTAACAAATCGGTAGCAGCCAGAATTACATCCATAATTTCAGATGTAACCCCTATTTCACCCTTCCGGAGTTCGTCGAGAATATTTTCCGCCCTATGGGCGAGTCCGTTGATTATATTCAGTCCTAGAAAACCCGAAGCACCTTTTAACGAGTGCATCGGTCTGAATATTTCATTCAGAAGATCGAGATTCTCGGGATTCTTTTCAAGCTCAAGCAAGTTGGGCTCAATCGTTTCGAGATGCTCTTTAGCTTCAATAATGAAATCCGCAAATATTTCAGGATCCATGAAATCCTGGCTCATCTAGAGACCCCTGTCTTAAAAGTTCTTCTGCATTGGTCCGTTGCAGTAAAGTCCGGCAACAACCCATCGGGCCGAACCGCAAACACATTATCCGAGAAGCATTTTGATATTCTTAACCATTTTTTCAGGCTGTGCCGGTTTAACCATATAAAGGTTAGCTCCAAGGCTAAGGCCGGTCTGAATATCCTTTTCCTGACCTTCAGTCGAGAGCACAATAATCGGAATATCTTTATACGCATCCTGCTCACGGACTGTTTTGATGTAAGTAAATCCGTCCATTCTCGGCATGTTTACATCGGAAATAATTAGATCAACTTTGTCCAGGCTGTAAAGCTTTTCAAGGCCGTCCAACCCATCTTCCGCAGTAGTGACCTTGAACCCTTCTTTTTTCATGATGAAGGCGACGAGGTTCCTTACAGTCTTTGAATCGTCCACTATCAGAATATGTTTAGGCATTTCCCTCTCCTTCACTCTTTAAAATTTGTTCCACCAGCCGATCCACGGAAAGAACACTGACCAGTTTTTCACCATTTTTATAAAGACCGAGCAGAAAATCAGAGCTGACACCTACTTCTGACTCCACACCCCAGACCATGTCTTTACTATCCGCGCGATACATGGTCCTGACTGCGCTAATGGCCAAACCTATCTGCAATCCTTTATGTCTGCAAATAACCACAAATTTATCATGGATACCCATTCCGTCATGCAGAAGATATCTCAGATCAAGCACCGGAGTAACCCTGCCCCTGAGATTGATAATGCCCTGCATAAAGCGGGGAGCCGCAGGCAGAAGGGTCACAGGAATTTTCCTGACCACCTCCTGAATTACCATAATCGGCAATCCGTACTCCTTGTCTCCGACAACAAAACTGACGAGCTGGATCTGATCCTCATCCTTGAGTTTTTCCTCAAAGTCTGCGGAGCTTCCTTCTCCCCCGTAATCGTCAACAGGACCGGACCCGAATCCGGGAAGAGCAGTATCACCGCGAGGATCAACCCTCTCAAGGCTGTTAAATGCTGCCTGCCCGCCAATGCCCATATACTTATCCATGAAAGCTTCTTCGGCATCAGTATATCCACCGGACTGCTTTTCTTCGCTAGGCAGGTTCACATTTTCAACAAAATATTCTTCAGGCGTCTTCATTTCTGACTATCTCTCTTGCCAACTGCATATATTCCTGAGCGCCTCGCGTTTTCGGATCAATATCAAAAATGATCTTTCCGCTGGCACAGGCCTCTCTAAACTTGGTATCCATATGGATAACTGAGCTGAAGACCTTGTCCCCCAACTTTCTCCTGATGAGATTTAAGATCTTCCTGCATGCCCCAGCCCTGCCGTCATACATAGTTGGCAAAGCCCTGAACTTGACCGGACTGGGAAGCACCTTATTCAGAATCTTAATCGTATCAAAGAGCAACCGGATACCGTAAAGAGCCAAAAAGTCAGTCTGAATGGGGATAAGAACTATATCCGCAGCCACAATGGCGTTAACCAGTAGTACTCCCACATGGGGCGGACAGTCGATGAGTATGTAATCATAATACTCTTTAATCTCATCCAATGAATTGGAAAGGACCATCCCCTTATTCTTTCTGTCTTTAAGATCAACCTCCAGCTCGGATAACCGAATGCTGGCCGGAACAAAGTCAAAACCCACCCAATCGCGTTTTTTGACTATCTCGCCCCAGAGACTCTTGAAATCTGCATTATCAAAAAACAGATCATGAGCCGAGGTGGTGACGGTTTCAGGAAAGTAGGACATATGGACTGAAGCGTTTGCATGGGGATCGAGGTCTATAACCAATACTTTTTTTGAAAGTCTGGTCAATGCCTGCCCAAGGGTCAACGCAGTTGTCGTCTTGCCTACTCCTCCTTTCTGGTTGGCGATAGCGTAAACTTTCGCCAACGCTGCAGTTCCGTCCGACTGCTTTGTATTATTGCTTTCCATATCAGCCCGCAGCTTTAAATAAAATTAACCGCAGACCGGTATTATTCCAACTTCTGGTAAATAATCGCACCCGGGTGATGAACCGGCTTGAATGCCCTGGTAATATTATGCAGGGATTCGGAATGCCCGATTATTAAATAACCGCCGGGAACAAGATTATCGTAGTAAGCATTGATAACCTTTTTCTTCATGGCCTCATCAAAATAGATAATCACGTTTCTGCAAAAAACGATTTCAGATCTTTCAACCCGCTTGACCTGCATACGATCACTGAGGTTGATCTGACCGAAACTGACCAGCTGTTTGATGTTAGGCTTTACCTTGTACTGCTTGCCGTCCTTGTCAAAAAACTTTGCAATCTTATCCTTGGGAGTGGTCCGCAATGAATATTCGCTGTAAACAGCACGACGTGCAGACTTAAGCACTCTTTCGGAAAGGTCATTGGCAGTAATTTTAATATCCCAACTGTTCACCTCCGCACCAAGCACGTCATGAATGATCATAGACAGGGTGTATGGCTCCTCACCGGTAGAACAACCGGCGGACCAGATGCGTAACCGCTTACGCCTTTTCTTGCGCAGCTCATCCAGAATAGCAGGCAAAACCTTTGTCTGAAAAACCTTCAGCTGGGGCGGATTGCGGTAAAAACTGGTCTCGTTGGTGGTAATTACCTCGAAGAGCTTATTCAACTCGGCCTTTTTACCCGGATCATATTGCAGATAAGAATAGTACTCGCCGAAATTCTTGAGGTTAAGTTCCTTCAAGCGGTTGGCAAGACGGTTTTCAAGCAGATACTTACGGTTGCCCGCAATAAAGATACCTGCCTGATCGTAAATGAAATCCCTAAGCTGGGTGAACTCCAGATCGGAGATTTTCAGCTCTTTCCGCAGCGATATTGTCTTTGAAAACAGAGAAGACATCTAGTCTCCTTCTCCTTGCTCTTCCTGAATTCTCAAAATAGCTTCTTCGGCAGCCTGAATAACCTCGGGGTCAGAATCGGAATTGGACGCTTCCAGAAGAGCCTGAAACGCCATAGTTCCGCCAATGGCGCCTAATACTTCAATAACCTTAAGGACCACAAGCTTATGTGGAGAATCCAACATTGTTATAAGTTGAGGCAATGCACTTTCTTCACGATGAGCGCCAAGGGCTTCTGCAGCTCTTATCTGCACCCAGTCGTCGTCATCCTGAAGGGCTTGAATAATATAAGTAATCGCTTCTTCTGTGTAACAGCCTCCTAGAAGCTCGATCACAGTCAAGCGCACATCGCGATTTTCATCATGTAATCTTGAAAAAATAAGAGACATGCTTTCAGGATCTGAAGAGCAGTCGTGCAATGCTTCAAGGGCGATTTTCCTGATATCCGGGACCTCGTCCTCAAGAGCAATCCTAATATGCTCAAGGTTGCCGAAAGCATCAATCTTGCCCATAGCAAAGACTGCCATCAGACGCTCAATAGGCTCATCATTGCTGAACAATTTCACAAAACGCTGATTCACATCCTCGCCGCCGATAGCGACGCAAGCGTTGAGAGCTGCTTCCTTCACATCATCATAGGAATGGGTGAGCAACCCGAAAATTGAGTCAACAGCCTCCACATCCTTAAGCTTGCCACCAAGAAAGTTAATGGCCGACTTGAGCATGGAGCCGTCCTGCTCGCTCTCAAGAACATTTTCGAAAAATTCCTTCGCCTCTTCTCCGGCAGTACCAACAAGAGCTTCGAGGATCCCGCGCTTAATGTCCCGATCACCGTTTCCAAACGCATCCATCAGGGCCTTGGAAACTTCCGGCCCTTCAAGTCTGGACATCAATTCGATTACAATTGCCGCCTTCTTAAAATTACCACTGTTCAAGGCAGCAACCATTGCTTCGTTCATGCCGAGATTTGAAAGATCATCGATAATGACACCAAGACGGTCACGATCACGGTCGGGATCAAGTTCACTGGCAAGGTTAAGCACTTCCTCAGTGGCTTTTTCCCCGCCCACATAGCTTAAACCGGAAATAGCGGCATCCTGCACGTCTTCATCTTCGTCTTTAAGGGCTACCAGCATATATTCCCGGAGCTTTTCCCGCTCATTGGCGGAAAGAAGCTTGAGGGACTTGCCGCCAAGAATACTGACAATAGCCTTAACTATTTTATTACGCAGGGCAGTAGGACTTTTATCCAGATGCCTGAGCAGCATGGTAACAGCTTTGATGTTTCCAACCTCGCCAAGGGCGTCCACTATCATGGAAGCAACAAGGTCGGAACTGGAATTCAAAGCCTTGACCAAGGCGTCAACAGAGCTTGAATGTTTAATCTTTGCCAATGCCTCAATAACAGCATACTGCACCCACTCATCATCCTGCATGGCCTTGTTCAGGCAGCGGGCAGCAGCGGGATTGGCAAGATCGCCAAGGCTCACCGCAGCCTGATAACGGACATTGACTTCGGGGTCTTTTAGCAGGGCATCACACAAAGGTTCAACAGCCATAAAACTGTTGGTGGAACCCAGAATGTCGGTTGCGAAAATTCTGATATCAGCATCATCGTCATGGACAAGTGCCACTAAAGAAGCAAAATCCTGCGCACCTACTTCACGCAGAATGTCCATGGAAAGGTTCCTTGCCGGGGCATCATCAGATCGCAGCAGGGGAACTACGACCTGAACAACTCCCTTGCCGCCGATATTGCGAAGAGCGTGATCGGCAGCTTCCTGTAATCCCAAATGGTTGGACTTTAAAAGATCGGCCAGCAGAGGAACGGCATCTGCACATTTCAACTCCCCAGCCTGAAACGCGGCCTCACGGACAACTTCATTGTTGTCACTTTTAAGTTCATCCAGAACCTTAGAACAATCCGTCATTGCATGTCCCCATTTTGTTTAAATCCGCAAGACATCTTACGGTTGCGTCAAAAAAAAAATTACTGGTAGAGGTTGTTGATGATCGCATTTGCCATATCATCAATATCTACAATTTCATCTGCGAGTCCGTCATCCACGATAGCCTTAGGCATACCGTAAACAACACAGGAAGAATCGCTCTGGGCAATAGCTCTTCCGCCCTTGCTTTTAAGCTCTCTAATTCCATCACGACCGTCATTACCCATACCGGTAAGGATCACTCCGAGAGCTCTGCGTCCAACTGCCTTGGCAACCGATGAAACAAGTACGTTTGCAGAAGGCTTATATAAGGCCTCTTTTGGATCAGGTGTTACGACCAGATCGATTCTACTGACCTTTTGGTCAATAATCAGATGAGAACCGCCGGGAGCAACAAAAACATGTCCGGGCAGAAGTCTGTCTCCGGTTTCGGCTTCTTTAACCTTGAGCTGACTGACTCCGTTAAGACGGTTCGCAAAAGGACCGGTAAAAGCCTTGGGCATATGCTGCGCAATAACGATTCCCGCCGGGAAATCTTTGGGCAGTGAAGAAAGAATTTTCTGGACAGCTGGCGGCCCACCAGTGGAGACCCCTATCACGACAACATCGCGCTTGGCACGTCCACGTGGGGTCTTTACCGGAACAGCAGGCCTACGGGCGGCTGAAGTTGCACGCATCCGGGGCACAGGACGCATCTTTCGTCTGGCAACAGTCTTAACCTTGGAAATCAGGTCGGTTTCAATTTTGACAATGTCGAGAGAAACTTTAGAAAGCTGTTTGGGGATGAAGTCAACCGCCCCAAGATCCATGGCTTTAAGGGTGGACTCAGCACCTTCAGTGGTCAGGGAACTGACCATTAATACTGGGCGTGGCATTTCCATCATGATATGCCTCAGCGCGGTCAGACCGTCCATCTTGGGCATTTCAATATCAAGAGTAACCACATCCGGATTATGCTTCCGGATAACCCTCAAACCTTCCTCTCCGTCACGCGCGGTGGCAACCACCTTGATGCCGGGATCCTTCTGCAACATTGTGCTAATAGCTTTACGCATGAAAGCGGAATCATCTACAACTACGACTTTTATCACTAACCTGATCTCCTTTCTCTACGGCGTCTGCTCAGCTTAGGCTTTAACAGTTTGTATACAAAGACTATTTTTTTTAAAAATCCAGCCGTTCAAATAAAAGTGAACTACAACCGTAGATAAAACTTGGCACAGATGAGTATTTTTGTCCAACAAACTGCCCGAATTTCACTAAAAAATCATACAAATCGTTTTTTTAGAGCAGATTTGAATACTCTCACTTTTACCATTTTAAAACATTGGAAGTTTATGTGCAAGAATATAAAAATTCATGTGCTCTCTTTTTTAAATTATTTTTTTTCTTATTTTTTTTCTTGCCAAGCGCGCAAGGATTAGATAGATACCCAATCTCACGACGGGATGTGGCTCAGTCTGGTAGAGCGCTGCGTTCGGGACGCAGAGACCGGAGGTTCAAATCCTCTCATCCCGACCAGATAATTCAAGGGGTTACGGCACACACCGCAACCCCTTTTTTACGATGTAGCACAAATTTTCTTAGAATGTAGCACAAGCCTATTTTTACGCTTTGTTCACCCCACGATAAACACGCCTTGAAAATCTTCTTTTTTCAGCATTCATTTTGCTTTTATTTTCTTTTATTTCTGGCAAAATTTTGCTCTCTATCTGTTTCTTTTCTGCTTTTAAATTATTCACCATAGTTTCATATTCGTACAACTCTTTATCTAATCCGTACTCCTTCACTGCCTGCTGTGCCTGTTGAAACTTATCCTTTGAACGCTCTATGAAATCAGGATCTAAAATAGAATCGTCACCTTTGATTATAGCTTCAACATGTTTGCAAAAATTCCCCCTATTTCCTGCTGGGCAGCTACAAATTACACGCAAGCCTGACTTTGAGAAAAACTCAAAATCAATAGTATAGATATTTTCCTTGCTACCTAGAACATCAAAAGAAATCCTTTTTTGTATAACATCCTCACCTTTCATTCCGCCACCTTAAGTTAATCATTTCAAATATTAACGAACACTTCTAAATCAACAAACCTTTACCTTTCGACCACACCTATAACGACTACAGGATTGAAGGCCTAATAAGATAGTCACATTATTTTATCAAGAACGGAATTAATTTACCTGTTGACTTTTCAATGTACACGTGTACATTCAACCCATGTCAGATAAAACTACAGCCTTTAATATTAGAATTAAAAAGGAAGATCACAAGCGATACAAACTATACGCTGTGACACACGAAACAACCTTCAAAGAAATTTTTGTGGAAGAAATGGAAAGGAGAATAGCCGAAGCTGAAAAAGCCCCAAAAGAACAAGAAAAAATCAAATAAAAACGGCCCGGAACGGTGCGCCAACACCAGAACCGAGCCTAACCACAAACAACCTAAAATGGAGGTTGTCATGGCTGAAAAGAACGTAGCCAATTCACGCACTTCTGACAACAGTTCAGTTGTCGATTCCCCCATGCTTGTTATTGAAAATGGCAAGCCCGTCGTTTCTTCCCTTACGATTGCCGCTCATTTCGGCAAGCAGCACAAGAACGTCTTGCAGACTATTGAAAAATTAGAAATCCCGAAAGAATTTACTGAGCTTAATTTTCAGCCCAGTAAATACACGGACACAACAGGCCGCACCCTACCCGCCTACAACCTCACCCGCGACGGCTTTTCCCTGCTGGTAATGGGCTTCACTGGAAAGAAAGCCACGCTGTGGAAGGTCCGCTATATTGAAGCTTTTAATACTATGGAACAGAAACTGAAAAAACAAATGGGAAAAATTAAAGAGCTTCCCGGATCATCCGTGCCGGAACTATCAAACGGAGCCAAGGCCGTTTTAAAACAATCCCGTAAGCTTCAGCACGAATTATCAAAGCTTGCCGTCGAGACTGAAGCCAAGGTCAAAAATTTAATGGAGTCGCAAGGCAGGCTATTCAATGACAATATGCCAACCCTTGTCGTGCGCTCTGAATTTGATGGGATTCTGTCTTCTCTGCTTACTGGGGTGAACAACTCAAATAGTTCATCCAAAGACATTGAAGCCGCATTTAGAAGCGTGGCTCATAATATGCGAATGAGGCATGATATGTTCGCGCTAGCAGACACATTGTTCTAGCAATTCTGAAGGCCCTTGTTTCTACTGAAGCAAGGGCCTTAGTTTACCCTCTCCCCATCCACACTAGTCACATACCCCCCACTCCCCAACTTATGAGTAGCGCGGGTAATAGACCAAATCCCATTCTTTTTAGCCCGGAAGCCAGAAAGCGAAAGCCTACACTCTGCCCTTAGTTCTGGCCTACCGGGAAGGCTTCCCGAAAGGCTTTGCTTGCCCCTTTGGAAAGCCTCCAGCTTACCCTTTGCGGCTTTCTGGGCTGCTTCAGGGGTAGGATAAATATGTCTGATCCGGTGAATGGGCTCACCGCTCCCGGCGATTTCTTCAACGTCCCGCGCGCCTTCAACGTCCCGCCAGATTCCGACCACGGAATTAAAATTTGTTCGCGATTCAATATCAACGCTAATAGTCGTCACCTGATTGGGGACAAGTTCAATGGTGGGCATGGATTTGCCGGATACGGTCTTACCTTGCCCCTTGTGGGCAAAGATCAGCGCGCCGCCGTTGGCCTTGGCTATTGCGTCATGATCCCGCGCTATACGGGTTAGCAGGTGCATGTCTGATTCATTCATTTGATCTATATGAGGCAAGGCCACCCCGGATAGGTCCGAAGCAACAGCAGGATCAAGGCCGTGGTCGGCGGCTACGGTTGCCACCAGCGCGCCTATGGTCTGCGGAATCCATGAGCGCGTTTTCTGTGTCTGAAGCTGGGAATATGATTGGCTCTTGTCCTGCGGCGCACCAGCGGCCTTAATTATCATCTTATCCGGTGGCCCGGTCAGGCGCACGGAGTTCAGAACGTACAGGCCCATATAAGTTGCAGCCTGCCCATAACCGAGCCAGACTTTAAACTGACTCCCGGCGGACGGCATGGCATAGCCTTTATCATTAATGGATATGTCCAGCGAATCGGACTTTACCCCGGCTTCATCGGTGATAGTCAGGGAAATTAAATCGTTCTGAATGGCGGCGGTAATGTCTTTGCCGTTGCATTCCACGCGGTAGACGGGCTTGTGAGTTAATCCCATATGCTTATCCCCTGATCCGGTTCCGGTGTTGCAATTTCCGGCAGGATGATTTCAACCCCGGCTTCCAGAACCGCGCCCAGATCGGCAAGGCCGGGGTTCGCTTCAAGGACTTCCGGTACTGCTGATTCTGTTCCGTAGTGCTTCCAGCATATGCGGTCCAGCATGTCGCCGTCTTTTGTGGTGTAGATGATCATTCTTCGAACCGCTCTATCTTAAGGGTGAATTCCTGCTTGCGGGGTACGCCGTCCTGAAAGAATATGCCGCGCTTATCATCCACAGATAAGATAATCCACTTGTCGTGGACATTGCCTTGACCATCCACCAGCATAAGCGGTTCGCCCGCGTGTATCATTTCCCGCATTTTATCTATCTGCTTTAATCCCCCCTTGTAATGAGGATAAATCACGCCGGGCAAAGTGATAGAATCATCTCCCGGCCCTAAATCCTGATGGGAGGCGCGCTTGCCGATCCGCTTTACTTTGGCCCAATCTTGAGAGGTGAAACGTTGCAGCGTTTGATATGCGGCAGTGTCCACGGAAAAAATATAGTCGCCTAATTTCAGCATACCCATAATTTCACCACCTAATCATGCAGGGCCAGCCGTGCATTGTTCCGGCCCTCTTCTTCAATTCGCTGCATAACCACATCCGCGATTTCTTCGGCAGATTGCCCCGGTGCGGTATGAACGTGAATTTCGTAGTGATTTTCAACACTCACATGCTTTTCATTTGTATGCGAGTTAGTCCCGGAAACATTCGCCGCGTTAACCATGGCCCCGGCATCATAAGTATATTCATCATCCAGAACGGGCCGGGCTTCAGAAAAGGATTCAGCACGGGCCGAGGCAACCGGAACTGCTTTCTTGACTGCATCGCCGATTTCAGGCGGCGGGGCTTCTGTCTCTTCATCATCACCGAAGCCGAAAAATGTTTTTACTACGTTGCCCACGCCGCTGATAATACCGGAACTGTTCTTCCATGCTGAAACAAGCTTATCCCAAGCCGTCACCACCCGATAAACAGCCGCACCAAGAGCAACCACACCGCCCACAATCAAGCCGATAGGGTTAGCCATTGCCGCTGTGCCTATGGCCTTAAATCCGACAGCAAGGGCCGGGAAATGGGTAGCAACCAACGGGGCTACAGCCTGCCCGATTCCGACTATATTGGAGACAAACCGCCCTACGCCGAAAGCAGCCCGCGCACCAAAGGCCAAACCGATTGCAACCGCCAGATTATCAAAGCCGCCTACCAGAGAGGCCACGGTGGAAACCATGGAGCCAATACCGGATGCAACCTTGCCGACACCACGCCCGAAGGCCAGAAAAGCAGGAATTGAATCTCTGACGGCGTTACCGATTTCAATCAAGTCTTGACGGTGGGATGTTACCCAATCCGCCAGCTTGGGCGCGTACTCTTCAACCAGCGGAGCCAGCGCGCCACCGATCAGCCCGGAAACTTGAGCCGTGGCAGAACCGACAACGGTAGACATACGCGCAAAGGCGGTATTGTATGCAGCAGCCCCGGCGCGGCCTTCTTCAGAAAGGACGTTTAAGCGTTTTTGCTGGGCGAGAATTTCTTCAACGCCTTCTTTTCGTGACCGCAGATAACCGAAAAACTTGTTCGCTTCCCCGCCCATGAGAATATCAGCGGCGGCAACGGCCTGCTGATCATCCGGCATTTCCTTAATTGCTTGGGCGATCCGCTTGAACTGTTCTTCCGGCTTCATATCCCTGAGTTCTTCAAAGGATAGGCCGAGAATTTCAAGGGATTCTTTGACCGGGGTAATCTCTTCAAGCCCGGCGGATTCACCAAGCTTGTTATTCATCTCTTCAACGAGATCGCCGATAGTATCGACTTCATACCCGGCTTCCTTGGCTACGCCGCCCCATGCCTGAAGCGCGTCCGTGGAAACGGAAAGGGATTTTGCAAGGGCCACCTGTTCACTTGTGGCCTTATTAACGATGGTAACAGCCGCGCCTATAGCGGTAACGCCAGCGGCAACCCCGGCACCAGTGCCCACGGCATCGCCAATTTGACCGCGCATTTCACCGCCTTTTTCCATGGCTTTGGTGAAACGGTTCATTCTATCCTTGGAGCGTTCAAGCTCCGAAGACAGGCGGCGATGTTCCCCGGCAAGATTAGAGGTTTTGATTCCGGCCTTGTGCAGGGCCTTGCCCATGGTATCCAGTTTATCGCGGCTGTTCTTGTATGCTGTACCTGCTTTTTTTGCTGTTGCTTCCGCGCGCTTAAGCTGGGCCGCCATCTTTTTAGTGGGCTTGTCGGCGGCATCATACTCCTTGCGGAGCTTCCGCGCCTCACGCCTGAGATTATAGTACTGGCGTTCAAGCTTGCGCACACCTTCAGGGTCATAATTCCCCAACAGGTCCAGCTTGCCTTTAGCTTCGCGCACAGCATCGCCGATGCCGGAAAGATCACCGCCCAAGAGCTTTACACTTGAGCGGAAAGAATCTTTCACGGCACCGCCGATTTCTACAACAGCAGAAAAAGTCTTACTGGGCATTCTTCTTGAGTTCCTTCATTTCATTCAGGTATTCAACGAAGTCGTCAGTTTCCATTTCAAGAATTTCATTGAAGCCAGAACCGGAAAAGGCAGCAAGGGCAAGAATGGCCCGGCCCAGACCTTTCATGTTGGGGGAGTTGCAGCCCCGGTAGAATGTCTGCAATTTATGCAGGTCAGTGGTGTACAGTTCGTCAATGACAGCCACATCAACCTCGCACAGATTTGCAAAAAGAATAGCTTCATAGTCTTCGTCTGTTTTAGCCATCTTCTTTGCTGACCGCTGGTCTTTAACCTTCGGACGACGCATTGTGAGGCTTGCATATTTTACCTTGTTGACTTCAATTGCTTCTTCAAGGTGAATAATTTCCTGAGTTACTACAGCCATGATTATAGCCCTATCGCGTTGCGGATTTTTTCAAGACGATCTTTTCCACCAACTACACGTTTCATGCCCTCAATATCGATGTCGTAAACGACCTCTCCATCATGAGTGCGTTTGTAATACTTAGGATGCATAACAAAAGTTTCCCCCGATTTTTCACCGGGCTTCCACGGAGCATCTTCAACGGAAACAATGTCACCGCGCAGGTTAATGACGACTTGCGTTACAGAACCATCGTAAGATTCAAGAGCACCAAGGGCAGTAATTGCAGTCTCGCCACCCTCAACTACTCCCCACTCTTTGAGAACGTCAGGAAAATGCCCGGTCAGGATGAAGGAAGCTTCCATGTCTTCCTGCCCCATATCAAGGGATATGGCACCATCCATCCCCCCGGCCCGGTGCCTTTCTCTTTTGGTCGCCACCTTAGGCGGTTTGAATTCTTCGGCATTCCCGGCATAGCCACGCCCATCTACGGAAATGGAAAAATTTTTCAGAACATTATCTGCAACTCCCATTAAAATACCTCCTCAAAATATTTATTAACCATACGGGACCGGAAAGTAATACGTTCAGCAGGGGCAGGCGGGGTGAAATCAAAGTCGAAATAGACATGACCCGCTGCAAGCTGATCCGGGCTATTGAGTTCAGGGTCGGCCCAGCACTCACCACCGAGTATTGCGCCTTTGTTTGTCAGATTTCGCAGGTAGGCATTTACGCCTTCAACTACATCTTCAAAGTAAGTCTTCGTGATGTTGCGATCCACGGCCCAAAGATGTTCCTGAAGCAGGGTTTCGTTGATCATATCCGCAGTACGGCGCACGGAAAGGAAAGCCCACTTAGGGTCGTTACCACAAAGACGGTTGCCCCAAAGTCTAAAACCATCTTCATTAATGATTGTAGTCACATTCTTTTCGTTCAACAGATTGGCCCGGCAATTGGTATCACCAAGGGCGAAATCAACCGGGCGAGAAAGGCCGGAAATATCCATAATTTCGTGGTTAGACGGGGAATGCCAGAAGCCCTTGTCGTTGTCGATTTTGGCAATCAAACCTGCAATAAATGCAGAGGGAGGCTCATGAACATAAACACCACTACGGTAGACTTTAGGCCACGGGTCAATAAGGTAACAGCGCGCGCCGAGCAAGTTTTCCATTGCAATTGCGTCTTCATCGTTAGTGTTGGGTCCATCAATTATAGGGATTCCCTTCAAACGATTGGCTACCGCTTCTAATCTTGCTGCTACAGGATTTTTAAGAAACACGCCGGGGTTCTCGCTGTCTTCGTCCTGCTGGTGAGTGAAGCCCGGAGCGACCAGAAGACGCGGAGTAAATCCTACTTCAGACTTACAGCCAAGCATTGCCTGTATACCAGTGTATTCCCCTGTATTTTCGTCAACTCCACCGATTACGTTGGTCATGGTTGCAGCAAGGTTTGCGCCTTCTTCAACGCGAATTACAACAACCGCCGCACCAATCTGGCTGAATATCCCCGCGACTGAATTAGGCAAAGTTCCAGTTGTTCCCAGCTTGGCTGCTTTACGACGGTTACCTGCAATCATGATCGGTTTATCGTAAGGGAATACGGTTACATCTGCATCGGGCGCAGTACCAACAATGCAGATAACCGAGGAACGCACAGTGCGAAGTGTGCGCGGGCCATCGTCAATTTCAAGAACTTCATCACCGTGAAGGAAATCTTCACCCATGGTTTTCTCCTATTAGTTGTTATTTATCTCTGCCCAAAATGACCGCTTCATGCCCACGCAAAACATCAGCCAGAGCGATTATTTTTTCATCAGAATTTGACGCCTCATTGAATTCGTCCCAGCCTACTTTTATTTCGTCTCTGGTGGGCTGTCCGATCATTCCTCTATCCAGAATGCAAAGGTCCGCATTCTGAAAAATTTCACCATTAGGAATCAGAACCTTTGAACGTTCACGAAGCTTTTTCACGAACTTGCCAAGAAGACGTTCAACAAGCACGTCTTCCATTTCCGGGGTCATTCTATCGAGATCAATTTTCATGGCTTACGCTCCTTGCTTCCACGTATCGCACTGGGTTTCGCTAATGCGGGTTTCGGAATCTTTTGAAAGGCCAGACGCACCAATAGCCACCCGCCGGAACGGTGTTGCCGGGGTTACTTTTTCGGATTCCAGTAAAATGAAATCCGGTCTATCAGTGTCGGTATCAGTGCCGAGAGTGGCGTTTGCTACTGCGATTTCGTTGAAATCACCGGCAGTAAATGCGGTTCCTGCCGGGCCTGTGGCGGCGGTGAGCTGAGGAAGTCTGTGCGCGCGATTAGGAACACCGTTCAGAATAGGGGCAATGTCAGCTGTATAGTAATCATCGTCTATTCCGATTTTATAAACGTTCATACTGTTGTACATTATAGCCTGCGGCCAATGGAAATTCAGCGTCACCCGATCAAAATCAAACGACTCGGGAAACTCAATTTTATATATATCGTAATCTGTATGCGATTCGACTAATTCACTATGATAGGAACTACCACCATTTCCCTTATTAGACTGGGTATTAAGCAGACTCGCTGTGAAATATTCAAACCGCGATCCTGCATCTTTGGCATACATATATACAGTTCGACCGGGGCGTAGTGAGGAAAAACCCAATGTTAATTCCAAAAATGCATAAGTTCCTCCGAACTCGGACTTCAGCGGAATAAATTTCCCTGATGTATTAGCATTCCCGTCAAATATGTTCGCCACATCATCAATCTGTACGCTGGGCTGATATGTTTGATATCCCCATCCCTGCCCAAGATCTGCAATGGCATCTATTTGATGATGCTGAACATTGCTCAACACTCCATTACCTGTATCAAACAGAATAGATTCATTCTCAAGAATCGCATTACCTGTGTATAATTTTTCAGCTGTGGTTCTGGGATCAACAAGCAATCCAGCATCACGAAATTTCGCCCGACCTTTAAAACTGGTCCAATCCCCTTCCTCTGCGCCCTGATCCACGCCGTTGGAACGAAGCGCGGCATCATCTGCCAAGGCAACCCCGGCGGCGGAAGCGTTGTCGTAGCCTTCCCAGCCAGTGAAACTGATAGCCTCATCACCAGTGATAAAAGCGGCGGCAGTATGAAATGATGTCGCGGAAGACCATTCAGACCAACCGAGAGCCGCGCCTTTATAGCGGACCTCCCACACGTAATCGCCGGATACCAACAGAAGCCCGGCGGGGAAATCGTATTCAATGACCGCGCCCAGTTCCGGGGATAGATGAAGTACGGTATCGCCCACGCGCATACGGTATTGCGTGGCTTCATGCACATCGGCGGTATCACCAACCACGGCAAAGGGTCCGGAGATCAACTTAGGGCATTCCATAACCCCGGTTGCACCAGTGGACGGCGAAACGTTAACGGCCCGGGCCACGTAATTGAATATGTCGCGAGTTTCAAAAACCACGACTTCAGACCATTCGGAAATCTGCCCGGTGTTCAACCTGCGGCGGTAACGAATTTTATATTTTGTTCTCCCGGCCTGAAGCATTCCGGCGGGCTGTTCATATCCCTTTGCAATGGTGGTCAGAAAACCGGAATCATGAACGGGATTAGCAAAGGTTCCGGTTTCAAGGTCAACCTGAACCTGAATTGCTTCCTCGCTGGTGCCATTGAATACGGGCGCGAACTGACGAAAGCGATAAATAGGTGTTTCGCCTATGTTCTCAGCATCATTTAGCGGAAAAAGTATTTCCGGGGTTCCGGTAGCTAGGCGGGCCAGCAAATCCGGGTGTGCCTTCTTGTTCTTATTGTGGTCGCCAATGTCATCATGAGTAGCCAGCAACACCGGGGATTGATTAACGGTGATTTTCTTTGCAAGGCCCGTCAAAACAGTCAGCTTAAAAATCTTTTCTAACGGAGCCGCATTTGCTGGAAGGGCTGGAATGTAATCTGACAGATCACCCGCATAATCTACAGCGAAAAGGATTTCGCCCCGTGTGGGATGGTCCGCAAAAAAACCAATTTCCCTCAAAGCAAAGCCGTCTTGAAGCCCTGCATTAGTCAGGAAAACACTTACTTCGTACATTCCCACAGGTTCATCTCCTTTAGGGATAGATACGGGTTTCACTGATTCTGGACTGATAGCAAGGGACATTGTTTCATTTATCAATGCTTCCATTTCAGCCGGGGAATCTGCTTGTTCTTGAGTCCATACGCCGGAGCCGACCGCCGCGCGGGTAAAATTAAGAGTTGCTCCAGTTCCCAAAAGCCCAAGCAGTTCTAAGCCGTAGCGGGTGGGTACTGTTCCGATAAAATCTGCCATACTAAACCTCCCGAACGGGGATATTTGTTATATCAACTTGCTGCATGGTTATGCCCATGCCCAATTCAATTGGTGCGATATTTATTTTTGAATCCCTTATGCCAACCTTGATTATGTCCGCCTGAGTTATGGCAACCCCGGCATAGGTTTGAATGGGATTAACCTTAATTCCAAAACGGTGGGGAATATGCTGCACATCACCAGTGCGAACATTGCCCCCTGAAAACATGTTGTTCGTAAGGACTGAATGAAATTGAATTGATTCAAGATGTGAACGTTTATTTTTGGACACCATGACCGCTTCAATCATTTCCAGATAAACGGCCTCAGTAATCCCGGTTGTTTCAGTACTGACCTTGAATCTGTATTTGCCTCCATCATATTCAAACCATTCCAGCACACGCACCTTGTAACCGAGGGCGGCAAGAAACTTTTCAACGGCAACCGGAGTTCCCTTTTTGTGATGAATGGCAATGCTGGCCTTGATGACTGCGCGTTTCTGTTCTTCACTCCATTCATCTTTCCAAAGATCAACGGACAAGGCCCACGCCAGCCACGGCAGGAAAACAACCGGGCATTTATCCGGGTTCCAGAGATCACGGATAGGCACGGGTATAGATTCAATTCGCTTGCCTGTAGCCTTGGATAAGGCGCGTTCCTGTGGGGTAGCGTTGATGGGTAAGAGGTCTTTAACCATTTGCGACCTCTACAGTTATGGTGGTGCAGTATGCAGCCTGCTGTTTTTTCATAGCAATATCTGCAACCGGGGAAATGAGTTCTACGCGTGCAACTCCTTCAACATGCAGAGCGGCATAAATGCCGGAAAGAGAAACAGCCCCGCCGAGAACGTGCCGAGCGGTAACAAATTCGGATACGGCCTTCCGTGCGGTTTCAACCACAGCAGCCGGGGCCGGGCCGGACTGAATGTAAAGTCTTGCCTCAACCGAATAGTCTACTATTTCAGCAGCTTTGATTGTAACGTGGTCGGTTAAAGGCCTGATTTCACGGTCATTGACCACGCTATCAACTGCGGTCAGAATTTCGGAATCAGGAACGCCGTTACCTTCACGACTCAAAACGTAAACATCGACATGGCCCGCTTCGGTGCCATCTTCAGGGCCTAAAGCCGCCGCACCCCGAACCGCCGGAACGGTCAGGGCATAAAATTCATAACCGCCGGAAGGCCCGGCAACAGAAAAGGATTCCGGGGCCAGCTGGACGCGGGCGCGGAATTCATCATCCTTTTCATAGGTAGGGGCAACAGGTGGACTTGCATCAGGGTCACCAGGATCAAGCATCTTGCGTACAACCGGAGCCAGCGCGCCGAGGTTATCAAGATCGGCACCAAGTGCAGTGGCAACCATACAGGCTCGCACCCCATCATTAACACGCTGGCGGTGATTGATTGCCCGATACGCCACGGTCTGTAAAAGAGCCATAATAGGATCAGATTCAAGTACAGCTGTATATTCAGGATATTCGGCCCGGTAGTCTGCAATGGTTTCCTGAATGATCGTTTCAACGTCCAGTACTTCAACGGCATCAGGGACCGGAACTTTCGACATATCAATAGGGGTATTGCTCATGCCGCGCGTACCCCTTCAAGCTTGATTTCCTCACCGTTGGGCAAATATTTGCCTTCAAGGTCAATCACTATATTGCCGTTAGCGTTTGCGCTAACGACTGCTATTTTCGTGAGCTTGTAGCGGGGTTCCCATTTATCAAGGGCTTCAGCTACGGCACTGAAAACTTCAATTGCAAAATTCTTATCCTGCGGGCGGTCCACCAGCTTGAACAACCGGGAACCAAAGTCCCGGCGCACAACACGCGAACCGATAGGAGTGGTCAGAATCCGTGAAATGGATTGCTTCAGGTGGGCAACACCGCCGAGGGCTTCACCAGTAATAGCGTTTACACCATTCATGATGCACCCCCGATAGGTTCTTCAGTATTGGGGTGAACATGATGTTGCAGGGAAACGCCTTGCGAAACGGTGTCGCCGTCTTTCTGAATGAAATCCCCTTCGCGGTGGATGATTTCACCGTAGAATTCAGCCCCGCCGCCGTGGATAGAATTGCCGTGGGTAATGGGGCCGTCAAAGACCAACTGCGGAGCGGAAAGGGTGACGCGGGTTGCACTCTTGAAAATGATTTCATCATCAACCGTGACTATCAGCTTGCCGTCAATAGTTCGCTGAACATTCCCGGCAACCAAAAGAAAAAGATTCCCGCCGATTGTATCGGTGCGGTTGCCGCCAATGTCATGAAAAACATCCCGGTCAACACGCCAGAAGACATCCCGGTGAACTTGAGTGGACATGTCCCGGTCAATTTCGTTGACCACATCACCGGGAATATATGAATGCAGAACATGGTTTTCACGGTCATATTCCATGACCGCACCATCTTTAAAGACAACCCGGCAAATGGTAGGCCGATCAGCCGGGGCCGGATGATCTTTCGAATAGATGGAGCCAAGCACAATCCCGCCGGAAGTTTCACCGGACGGAGCAAGCACAACCACCTGTTCGCCGACTTCCGGTGCCCACCATGAAAGGTCGCCACCAGCGCGAAAAGTCAACCACGGAAGCCAATCCGTAACAGCAGCACCAAAAGACACGCGATAACGCGCTTTCGGGTAATCGGCTTCGGCAACGGTTCCAATACGGATAACGTTTGCTAGGCGGCGGTCTGTTTCGGATGCTCCATAGGATGGTGATTGCATAGGCAAAATTTGCCAAATGCAAGGGGGGAAAACCACTGCGGTTTGAATGAGGGGGGGGGGGACAAAAAAAGCAACTTGATTTCAGGCAACTTGAACTATAATAACAAAACCTATGAAAGATATTGAGAATAGAACAAATTGGGACGCCTCTCTTTGGAGGTACTTCAAAACAGAACGGTTTATAGAATTACTTAAAACATCTTCGATATACTTCTCTTCTGCCACTCAATTTGAAGATAGATTTGAAGGGGCTTGTCAAATTGTAACCCAAAAAAATAAAGATATAACAATAGACTATACATTAGAACATGCCTTTAAAGACCTAAGGAGAATGATAAAAATATCATGCTGGCACACTGCTCAGTATGAAAGTGATGCAATGTGGAAACTGTACGCTGGACAACGCAAAGGCATTGCAATCACCACAACACCCAAAAAATTAAAGAATGGATTAAAACCGTATCAGATTAAGCCAACTTATGGAGAGGAAAAGGTACACTGTGGACCAATTGAATACATAGATTTGTCAAAAAAGAGTCTAAAACCATCATTACTTAACACTTTTTATAAAAAACATATGGCTTTTGAATGGGAAAAAGAGTTTCGTCTTGCCATATCATTACGTCTTGCAGACGAGTATGGCGTCGATATCCCAGACGAAGGGATATCCGTTGACGTTAATTTAGAAAAATTAATTGATAGGATTGTCCTCGGACCAAACCTTGAAAAGGATACAATCGAACAAATTTATAAAGTTGCGAACTCTGTAAACCTTGCCGACAAAATTGAAATGTCGACCCTAACATACACACCTATGTATGTTCCTGCTGGCCCTTTAGTCATAACGTAAGCCTTAAGCAAAGGCTTACGTTATGACTTCGTTTAAGGCTTTACTAAAGACTCCGCCTCTTCAATCCGTTCATAATCTTCTTCATGCGCCGCCCCTATCTCCGGGACATATGAACCATAAACCTCAGTCGGGACCGGGCCTTCACCATCCCACACGGATTCACCCAGCAGGTAGGATTGCTGAAACTCAATCAGCCACGGATTGAACCGGATCAACCGAGGGTCAAACTGATCTTCTTCAGAGCGGATAAACCGGGCCTCAAATCCCCTGCCGAATCTATTCCCATCAATCCACAAGGCAACGTCAGCGGCAAGACGACGGATTGCCCGGTCATGACTAGGGTCTTTGGTATCCAGCATCACGCGCAATTCCCAGCGTACGGAAATAATCTTTTGCCCGGTGCCGGGGTTTGAGCGTTCCCGGTCAGGCTCAAAAGAATCAAAAGAAAGAATTGCAGCCGGAACGGTCAGCCTTTCACGGGTTTCGCCTTCCTTCACGGTCAAAATTCCATAGTCGCCGACATCGACGAACAGAGGGAACTTTTCTTTCAGCTGGTCAATAATGCGGTCATGCGCATCATCAACGGTTATTTGCTCATTTGCCATTTTAGTTCATGCTCCAAAATTTTATTAAATTTTCCTTGAATATAAGGCATAATATCAACGTCGATCACGCGCCGGGCCTCCTGGTCAAAATAAATTCTTTGATACTCAATGGAATAAGCGTTTCTACCGCGCCGCTTGAAAACACAATCACTACCACTTGCAGAAGATTCCGCAATGAATGCACCGGGAATTTTAATTCCACCCTTTGCGCTAATCCCTGTCTTTGTCTGCTTTGGGTCGAGAGAAATAACCGAGATAGGATTTAACCCGAAATAAATTCTATTTGTATGCCCCCGACGAAACAGCTTTATACGCTGGCGTAACATCCCCGCAGGAATCCCCGTATCTGCTCTAATTTTTTTTATAGCGACAGCATTTGCCCAGCGGGAAACTTTCTTAATGGTGCTATGCATTGCCCGAGATAGCTGCTTTTCAGAAGGCAACCAGTCCGCGACAAGCTTATCAATATCGCCTTGAGATAAATCCTTTAAATTTATCTTAACGCAAGAGGAACTTCCATCACCGAATTTCATTATTCAAGCTCCGCTATAACCATGCCGTCGGCGGGTTTAGTCCGCATAACCGTGAATTTTCCATGCCCGGCAACCTCGACTTCGGTTCGTTCCCAGACAAAACCCTGAGTATCGGCGCGGGTACAGGTCAAAATTGCTCTAGCATTTTCAAGCACAATTCCGCCGAATTCCGAAACACTTCCTTCATCATCAAAAATCGCCGCAAAGGTGCGCGCGGGATTATCGCAACGCACCTCTACGGCGAATTCTTCAGGATTCAGGAAGACTCTGAAGTCTTCATTGAACATTTATTTTTCCTTGCCGTCGCTGGCCTCTTCGCTGGGTTTTGCTTTCTTGGACGCTTTAAGTTCAGCAGCAAGCTTTTCCTTCTGTTCAAGAATATCAGCCTCTTTAACCTCGTCGGTGTAAATGATGGCCTTTTCACGATTCACCAAATTTCTTGCAACCTGAAGTCCAACAGTGACAGTATCACCGGGAACACAAACCTCGCCGTCAATCATGACACCCGTCTGGATGTCATGATCATTTTCAACAGCTACGATTTTGATTTCGGCCTCTTTCTTTTTCTTTGCCATTTTATTTCCCCTTAAAAATCATTTTCGGATTATGCGGCAGCTTTGCCGTAACAAAAGCTTTCGCCATGGCGAGCCGCAAAGTCTGAATCCTGCATTGCGATAATGCGCAGGCGACCTTTTGCACTGTGGGTATACGGGTCAAGAGTCAGATCAAGCCCACCCCACAGACCAACAAACAGATCGGAATAGTTGCCGAAGAAGACATCACCAGTGGCGACTTTATTTGTTACGCCTACGTTGTATCCGTTTACAGTGTTGCCCTGTTCCCAGATAAACCCGGCAACGCCCGGAACCTTAAGGGTTCCTTTAAAAGTTCCGCGCATACGGGCACCGAACAGGTAAGCCATGCTGTCAACATCAGCATTATCAGCCGAAACCTCAGTTTCCATCTGAATGATTTCCTGAAAAGTAGGCTTGCCAGCAGTGGCAAAAAGGACAGCGTTAACCCCGGTGGTATTTTTAAGGCCGAGAGGTTCATCAACACCAGTTCCATAATAGCCGAGATCGTCAAGCTTGTGCGCAAGCGCAATTGCAAGATCACGACGGACGAAAGCTTCTACATCAAGGCTGTTCTGCATAAGCAGGCGGCGTGAAATTTCACTCAATGCGCCAATTGTGGAAGGCGACATTTTAACCTGTCCGAAGTCACCTTCAGAACCTGTGGTATCTTCGTCTTCATTGACAACATAGCCCTGTGCCCCTGCAAGCTGTTTCGGAATTTCAATATTCCCGACAAGGCCAGCAAGCTTTGTACCCAGTCCCATAAGAAGACAACGAGCGCGAAGCATGTCAATAAAACTGTCGGCAAGAAGATTAGTGTCAACCAATACACCGCCGTGAGGGGCACTGCCAGTGCCTGTGGTGTAGGTACGAAGCAAAGGAGTGGTCAAAACTTCAGGGGGAACCATAATCCCCTGTGCATCACGTCCCATTTTCTGGGCTGCTGCTCTGGAGACGTCAAGTTCAAACCCTGCGGCGTCCCTTGCTTCATTGTTGTTGGGGTCAAGAGCGCGAAGAGCCTTGCAGAAAGAATAGTTCTGAATCTCACGCTCAGTAAGGCCGATAGGTTCGTTCATTTCATCCGGCGTGGCTTCGTCAGCCTGTCCTCTGGCATCCAGCTTTTCAAGCAGGAACTGGCGGAACTGGTCCGGGGTCTTACCTTCAGAAACAAAACGCTGTGCATCTTCAGGCGCATTATAGTCACGTCCGATTTTCAACAGTGCATTGGTCCTTTCGCGTTCATCGTTCAACGCCTTTTCACGAATCGCGGATTCATTAACACCACCGCCAGCGTCTTCAGGGGTTCCATTGGGTTTGGGCATTTCTCCCTCCTTAAAAGTGTTATCGCGTCCAACCCCTACGGAATGGTCAAGGGGAATGGTCACAAAAGAAATTTCATAGGGTTCCCAATCGGTAGCCCTGTATACGTCCAGATCGTCGTCGCGGGTTTCAACAAGCTTCACTTCATGAATGTCGAACCCTACGGAAATATGTCTAAGGATACCGTCCAGAACATCATTGTACTTTTCGTCTGCCCGCTTTCCTTTACCGAAACGAACTTCAGCACGGCCTTTGCCGTCAGCGTCAATCCGTGCAGTTTCCACCACACCCAGATGATCATCCCGTTTGTGGTTAAAAAGCACTGCACCGCCGTCGTTTAACCGCTTAAGACGGACAGCCTTTTCAGTGTGTTCAAGGATTAAATTTGTACGCCACCATTGCTCAAGCTCCGCATCACTGGAAAAAGCAACTTCAACAATGCGCTTTTCTTCATCAATGGCCCGGACACCTTCAACCGGGAAATATGCCCGGCGGCATCCCTGAACCGCATCAAGCGTCGGCTTTGTTCTCTGTTCCGGCATCGTCGCCGCCCTCCGTTTCATTTGTATTCTCTGCGGGCTTTTCCGTTGGAGCTATTCCAAGTTCGGCCCACTTTTCACGCTCTTCTGATATTTCTTCAAAAACGTCTTCCGGTACACCGCCCTGTTCACGGATTGTCGAAGATACAGACTTCATAAGCCCAGCCTGTTCTTCTCTGCTGGCGGCGACTTCTTTCGCCGGGTCTGCCCATTTCCAGCGACGGCCTTGGTAACGAGCCTGCATATACTGGTCGATCCGTTCAACCCGGAGCGGGTTTAATCCTATGGTGACGGCTTGAGCCAGCACAGCAACAGAAACCCACTCTTCAAAGACGGGTTGAACTAGCTTTTCAATGAACCAGCTTTGCAACTCCATCCACAGGTCGCGCTCATCAAGCATCCCTGCACGGATTGAGGAATAATTCACTTTGGATAGGTCACCAGAAAGGGAAGAATAAGAAACGCCAAGCCCGGCGGCGACTACGTGAAGAATCGTTTTATAGAACCCTTCAAATTCTCCCTGCGGATACTGCGGGTCCCATTTGTTGAACTTCCAACCAACAGGCAAAGTATCAAACGTACCCGGTTCAGCATCTAACGGAAAATCTTCTTCGAGTTCTTCATCGTCGTCGGCATCAACATCAACATATTCGGGATCAGCTTCAAAAAAGCCCATCTTCGACGCGCCGATATTAGCGTTGATAATCGCCGCCTCTTCGTACTTGTTTAGCTGGCGAAGACGCTGAAGCGCGGTTCCCATCCAAGAGAGTCCGCGCGGCTGGTTGATCATTTCCGGCACAAACAAGTGGATAATTTCATCCGCCGGAATACGTTCATAGTTGTTGCTGTTATGAATAACGCCGCTGTATAAATCATCAGCGTCTATGCGAAAATAGTAGGCAACGGGCTTGCCATATGAAGTAAACTCAATCCCAGCACGGACGTAGTTACCGTTTGAAAGTTTTTCCCTGTAATCAGAAGGACAACGGGCAGGGTCAATAAACTGAAGCTGAAAACGATACTTACCGTATTTGCGCCCTTTTAACTTCCGCGCAAAAACTTCACCATCACGCCCGACGGTTTCCATTGCCAGCCCTTGAAATGACCGCCAAGTATGAATGCCTGTAACGTCAGGGTTCTTACCCCAATCTTTCCAAGCAGCCGCAAGAGCTTCACGGGCTATTTTGTCGGCTTTACCGTCGGGACCTTTGACCGTGGGGGTAACTTGAACCCCGGCAGGGCCTACGACATTCTTTTTAACCAGCTTGAGAAATTTTTTACCGTGAGCGGTATTGTGGGAACACTCACGACCACGGGCGCACAAAATACGCCAGTTACGTTCAACAAGGAGCAAGGCCGAAATGGGTTCAGTTGTCCAGCCGGAATTTAGCCGGTCAACATTAGCTGATTCAAAATTGCCGGTTGCCGAACCGAAACCACGACGAAGGCCATGCGGCATAATATTTTTACCGCGTCCAAAACGCTTTGTTTTGCGTTCCGATTCCTGAACTGCTTCCTGCGGCACTTCAGAACGGCCTCTAAAAATATCCATGAGGTTCATACGCGAACCCTCACAGAACGAAATTTATTTTTACCGCGTTCTTGAAGTACTTTTGTTGCCAGCATCCCGCGTAATTTTTTAAGCTGATCAATGCTGTAATACTGAATCTTGCGCCCGTTGATTTCATAGTTCCAAACGGCATTGGTAGCTCTGCCAGCTAAAGCGGCATCGACAGCTTCAAGAGCTTTTTCGTTCTCTGTCCTACCGTCAAAGCCTGCCTCTTCAGCAAGCAAATCAGGGGAAACTTCCAACTTGCCGGAAAGCGGTACATGCTGTTCACCGTCACGCTGTACGACAACCTGCCACCAGTAAAGACCAACAGGAATATCAGTAGGAAGAACTACAGACCAACCAGAGCCAAGGACTACGCCCGCCGCATTTGATTTCCCCGGCCCACGAAGGGCGAGCGTTAACGCCCACCCTTCAACCGGAGTATATCCACTCACTTCTATCAAGCATGAAGCGGTTGAATTCTGTATAATTTTTTTAGGTATGCCTGTGATCATCGTTTAACAAAGCTCTGCCGTCTTCGGCGTTTCTTGTTTTTTTTCTTTTTTAACTTTGTTTTCGGTTCCGGTTCCACTGCGGTTTGAATGACCTTTTCGACCTGCTGGCTTTCCGCAATGACAACGTGCTTTTCTTCAGGTTCAATCAGTTCGGCCTTTTTCATAATCCGGGCCTTAACCTTTTTGATATTCGGGTTAACAATCAGCAACGCCGCATACGAATAGACACGACAATCAAGAGCCTCATTACGAGGACGGGTCTTGATCCAATCATGCTTTGGAAAACCTTTGACGTAACGAGTTATCCGTTTTTCAGCGGTCAACTGTTTAAAAAATTCTTCTTCGTATTTGGTGGGGTAATTATCTGGAAAGTGGCAACGTCCGGGGCCTTCTCCGTCCAAACCGAGCCGCTTATAAAGCAAGGTCTTGCTCTGGTCGGTGCCAACAGAAAAAAGTTCAACCGCGCGCCCCTTTTTACCGGACTTGCGCTTTGATGGAGCGGAAACAATGGGGATTCCTTCGCCGCCCTTACCCTTGATTGCAAAGCGGCGGGAAGCACGGCGTTTTTTGCAATAGCCGTAAACGGATTGGGTATTGCTACCACCAGAGTCAATCGCGGTTGCATAGACAGAGAGTTCAACCCCACTTTCATGCATCCACCGCTGATCAAGATAATCGTCAAGGGCATCCCATGTTTCGAGGCGATCCGGGTCACCGTAAATAATATGGTAGTCTACTGACCAGCTTTCCTCGCCAAGTCCCCACGCCACAACTTCACATTCAAGACGGTCAACCTGCGTATCAACCCCGGCTGTAAGAAACACGCCGCCCATCGGTACAGGTGCGCTGTAATGGGTACGGTTTTTCAATAAACCGGAATCGTCTATCTGGTCGCCTTTTTCTTCCCATGTTTCAGCAAGCGACACGTTGATAAATGATTGTTCATCACCAGCAGCTTTCTTGTCTAAAAAGGATTGGACAATATCTCTAAATTTTCGCCACGGGCTATAAAGCTCATTAAGATGAAAAGAGGCATGGCCCATAAAAGGACGGGAGGCAATCCACTCACCACCACGAAGCATGGCGGGCTTGTGTTTGTCTTCAATGACACACCCGCAATGCTCACAAATATAATGAGCGGTTTCAGGTAAATGGTTCCCGTCTTCGTCTTTATCCCACTTTACGTTAGCCCATTTCAGCCGCTCTTTAGTTCCACAATGCGGGCACGGCAGATAGTAATAACGCTGATCACCCTGCAAGAAAGCTTTTTCAATTCGTGAAAAACCCTTGATTGTGGGGGTGCTGGTTTCAATCAGCTTGCGTCTATCGCCAAACGTTGCAGCACGTTGCCAGAGAAGCTGGACCGCGTCGCCTTCCGCCGTGATTGTATAGCCGTCGATTTCATCACAGTTGATAATAGGAGCGGAACGCCCGCGCATAGTGTTTGTTGACCCGGACCATGAAAACATGAGGAACCCGCCGGGGAAAGACTTCATCAACGCATTGTTTACACCATCACGCCCGCGCGGTTTTGCGATTACATCTTTAATACAAGGGGTATCATTCAGGAGCGGGGTTAATTTTGTTTCCGACCATGTTTTTAAATCCGACTGCGTGGGGTGCATCATCATCACGGACTTAGGGTCTTGCGAAATATTGTAACCGATACCGTTGTTGACGCACTCGGTTTTTCCGACCTGTGCCGACCACATAAGCGAAACCCGGCGCGTCACCTTATCACCGATACAGTCCATCGGTTCGCGCTGGTAAGGCGCGTTGTCAGTCCTCCACGGGCCGGGCATGGCGTTAGCGTCTGAAATCACACGGTGCATATCTGCCCACTCGGAAACAGTGAGGCGTTCCGGCGGCAAGAAAAGGTTAAAGGCCTTATTTATTACAAAATAAATACCCTTCCGGTTAGCTAAAGACTCAGTTTCCGGGATCATCCATCACGTCCTCTATCAACTCAGCTTCAGCCAGCGACCGTAAAGTAAGGTCAATCTCTTCTTCTAAAATATCTTTTATCTCGGTTTCTGATTCAGACGCTAAAAGTCGAAGGGCTACGCGTTCCGGCAAAGCAAGCACGGCCTGCCGAACTTCAATAAATGCCGTGGCTATAGCGCGCTCAACTTCATCAACCAAGCAAACCTCACGCAAGGCTTGCGCTGAAGCAACGCGCTTGATTTTTAGATCTTCGACAAGGAGGGCCTTCAGCAAATCGGCCCGGCTCATTCCTTCATCAGTTACACCGACTTCCTTTTCAACCGCCCGGTCAACATGCCACTGTACACATTCAGCAAGATCAAATTGCCATGGCTTCCCCCTGCCGCCTTCCTGAACACATGGCATCCCCTCACGAACCCGAACAGAAACCGTCGGCAAAGAAATGCCCAAAGCAACGGCAAGACCCTGCTTATCGACAATGGAAATATCGCCGGGCGCGGGTTTAGTGCTTTTTTTCTTTTCTTTCTTTTTGGATTCTTTTTTCATTTTAAATAGTTATCCGACTTATCCACAGGTTTTAAATAATAGAAACAGAAAATAAATTCTGAAGGCCACGCAGAAATTGAGACCTGCGTGGCAGCGTCTACCCTCTAACCACCCCCCTCAGGAAGGACCCGAAGGGCTTTCTAGCGCATTCTAGTAACGTTTAGCGTGTTCTAGTGTTTGAACAGCATTGTTTTCGGGAAAGTTTCCGGTTTAAGCACTAGAAGATAACTGGTCTCGTCTCCGCATACGATAAAGTATTGTCTGCACTGTATTTCTTTTGATACCGAGGCGACGCGCAATATCCGACACCGTCCGCCCTTCAGCACTCAATTCTGCAATCTTCCGGTTACGTTCGGCCTTCACCGCTGAAGAACACCGCGCCAGTGGCATGGACATGCTAGGAAACTCTTCAATCAGTCGCTGTGCTGCATCAGTGCCGACGACGGTAACGAGCCAGTGCGACGGCTTCAATTGCTTGGGAATATATAGCGACCTGAACTGAACCGCCTGTGCAAGTTTCAATGTCTTCTCTTTACCGATTACGTCGGCGATAACTTGAGCCGTGGGAGGTAATGCCGCTTCCATCGCTTCACCCTCATTTTGCCGTCTTTGCTATAGTGCAAAGCCGGGCTGACAAAATATCCAAAACCGGGCGACCAACGAAACCGACAAGGGTTGTTACCGGGGCTGCATATCCCCCCGGAACGCCTGCCGCTTCCATCAGCCTGTAAAGCACCCAACCAACGAAAGCAGCTGTAGCAGCCGCCACAAGCTTTCCTTTCCATGTACAAGGGCCGTCCGGTTGCATGATCCGAACAACCCCGCCGATAAGCCCAAGCAGGGCCGGGAAACAAATTTCCCAACCCTGCACAAGCATGTTCATGAAAGTACGTTCGGGCATTAGTCCGCCGCCTTACCCTTGGGTGTGAGGTCGGGCAGGTCGCGCAATTCCTGTGTTCCCTGTTCGAATTCTTCAAGGCCGGGAACGTCATACCCTTCAGCACTCAGCCGCTTTGCTGTCTGGAACGCTTCAAGGCCAAGCTTAAGACCGGACGCAATGAGAGACATAGTTACCGGGTCCATTATTCACCTTCCTTTGTGCTGTTGGTGGGCAGGGGTTCGACAATGCGGGCCTTGCCGAGCAGGGCTACCGCGTCGTTGATTGCTTTCCATGCGGAATTTTTCAAATCTTCAATGTCATTGGGGGCTGTCTTGTATCTGGCAAAAGTGGATGCAGCCGAGCGATACGCAATGATTGCCGCCTTCGCTTTATCCATGACCGGGGCAACCTCTTCTTCCATGAACGAGACCTGTTCCGGGGCAAGGGTTTCATGCAATGATTCATATTCCCGATGCAGGGCCATATAATGAATCTTCATTTCCTTACCCACTGAAAGGGCTTGATCCTGCGGCGACAGGTTCATAAGCGCGCACCCCTGAAGCAAAACAGGCATTGCCAACAGCACAAGGAGTGTGGAACTATTACTCTTTACTTTTTTAATGGGCTTCTCAGCTTTAAAGCGTCCGTAGATACCAAGCCCCATACCTACAAGACCACCAGCAGCAACACCTAGTTCAAGCAACTGGCGTTGTGTCTCGCCGTCAATTTCTTTACCTGCAAGCGAAGCTACAAGAGCAATCGCCGTTACAATCACGCCCCAAATGGTACGAGACTGCAAAAAGTGTTTTCCATCACTCATTTTAAAAACCTCCATAAGTTTAATAAAACAAAAAGGCTTGCACCTTTTCTAAGATACAAGCCTTTTTTAACACATTATTGTGCATCGAATCATGCACATATGGTCAGATATGATTTATATGATATTTTATAACCTTTTTTCTCCCTGTATTCTCTTTGCCAGATACTCAAAACCACATTTCATATCGTCCAAATACACTTCAAGCGACACTTGAACATTGCCGCATTCCTTACACTCACGAACACGAACAATATTACCACCGTCTTCACTAGTACGACTCACCTTTGTATCTGAACCACATTTTTTACACACTAGAGCCATTCTTAGCCCTCCTCTACGCCTTCTACAGTGCGAGATTCGATAAATGTGTCTAAATCAGCCTTACGGACGCGATACAACGGCCTTTTGGAGCTACCAATATTACATGCCTTCAATTCCTTGCTATGAATCAGGCGGCGCACCCAATCAGGACGGGCGTTAAGCTTTTCGGCTACTGCTTTGACTGTGAGAGTTTGAAGATTAGGCACTTAAACGCGCTCCCATGTTTTTGATTGCCCGGCGGCGGGCTGCATCCCGGAACGACAGGTAATGTTTGGTACTTTTCGGGTCGCTATGACCCAAAGCGGTTGAAACTTCCATAAACGGCTCAACCTGCTCACCATCAGCCAACAGCCCGAGCATAAATTCAAAGAGTTCGTTAGCAAAAGTCTTTCTCAAACTGTGAGTGCCGACCTGATCCGCGACACCGCACCCGGTGAATGCGTCCAGCAGCACCCGGCGGGCTTGCGTGTACGATATGGCCTTATTCTTGTTGCCCTGTGCCCGGAACAGGAAAACATCCTGACCGGGCCATTGCAGGGCATGTACTTGATGCAGTATTTCTAATTGCGCCTCACGCGCAAGGTAGACAGTCCGGCTTTTCTGAGAGCCTTTCATATTCCGGCGGGCAACGCGCAACAGTGACCGTATTTTCTTGTTTGCAACAACGTCCTTCACGCGCAAGGAAAGCATTTCCTTGATGCGGAAGCCCGCCAGCACGCCAAGCACAAACAGGCATCTATTCCGGGTTGCGTATCGGCCTGTGAAGCTGTCATGGATAAGCTGGACTTCTTCCCGGCTTAGTGGGCGGCAACCTTGCATTTAGGACTCCTGAAGCTCAAGCACGAAGCGTTCATAGTTCCGCACGGCTTCGGATACGGTGCCGCTACCGAGCAGGGTGTTATAAAACTCCTTCCAGTATTCCGCGAGAGCCTTCACGTCGTCGGCATCAGGAAGCGGAACGGGTACGCGCCTGTAGTGAGCGCGGGCCATGAGGATTGCGTACTTCAGGTTGAATTCAAGGGCTTCAGAATCCGGCCCGCGATCCATACGGGCGATTTCAAGAATCTGCCTGCCGCGCTCTTCACGGTAGGCAAGGTAATTTTCCCATATATCGTCGTGGGTATTGCCTTCCATCTGGAAAACCCCCAAAGCCGGGCCTCCGTTAAGCTGGCGGACAAACGTTCCCATATGGCTTTCCTGTGCCGCCGTCATAAGCAGCAACTTAACCGCAGAGGGTGAATACCACCCGATTTCTTTTAACGTGCGTGTTATCAAATCTTCAAGTTGAGCTTTAAAAATAGCCATTTACGCCTCCTTTGCGGCATATGTTACCGGGTCCGTTCGCCTCTATTCAGCGGCACCCGTTTTGGTTGATAATTTTTAAGCATTGCAAGAATTTCCCGGCACTTGCCCAAATCAAGATCCCGCTTTTCGTCGGTCATGACGGGCGGCAGTGGAATCAAGCTTTGCGTGGGCCGCACACCTGCCATTAATGCCCGGTGCGCTCTCACAACATCCCCCACCGAAGGGAACATTTTGTTGTCTCGCCGGGCCAGTGAACATGCATCAAGAAAATCTTTCGCGCCCATGCCTTCGTTTGTGCAGTCCTGCCAATAAATACGGGCGATAGCCTTGATACCTGCGGCTGTATGACCGCAATGAGGATAAAGCACTTTCATGGCGAGAAGCTCTTTCTCAACCTGTTGTAACTGCAACGAAACTTCCATCGCCGTCTCCTTCTCCGTCTGCAAGCATCTGCCTTGCTATTGCATCATTCTCCGCCGCCATGCCTTGAGAAACGGTGTTAATCTTCATGCCCTGATAGCTTGGCGCGGCACCATTACCCGGCCCGACATTCGGCTGGTTCGGTGTTGGCGGTTGCGGCTCTTCTCGAAAATTGCCTTCAAGCACCTTGACCATGTTTCCCGGCTTCAGCAGCCAATCAAACCCGGCTTTCCAGTCTTTTTTCTGGCCCAGCAAAAAGGGGCACTGAAGCACAAGTTTAAAATATTTCTCCCACCACTCGACAGACTGCCGGGCTTTGTTGTTCCGCCAAGCAGCCTTGAGGGTAGACTTGCGTTTAGGCGTTAAGTCCTTGACCTGCGGAAGCATGGGCAGGATGCGGTTATATGCCTCCGCAATCTCAGCATGCGGGCAATTCGGGATTTTCGGACCTTCCACCTTTTCGGTTTTGTCCTCTTGAGCGGCTTCGGGTTGCTGTTCAGGTTCGGTGGGCTTTTCGTTAGCCGGGGAAGAATCGTTTTTCTCATCAGCAGGCGCGCCGACGTCACCGCCGGGTGACGTATTCTCTTCTGCCTTTATCCCTGCTCCCTGCTCCCTGCTCCCTGCTCCCTGATTAGCGATAGCCTTTTCGCAAGGTTCCCCGAAGGCTTTCTCAAAGGCTTTCTGAAAGCCTTCTGAAAGGCAGCAAATCAAGGACTTAGTGTTGAAAAGGAGTTCCGTTTTCAGTGTGCATTCAGGCAAACTCTTGAAGCCAGCGGCCCACCCTTTCACCACATTGGGTGATTCCGGTGAATTGTGCTTCAGGAAGTTAGGGAACCACAAAAAGCCAGCCTTCGGGTCATACTCCGCCATGCCTTTGTCTAAGACTTCCTGAAAGGCTTCCTCAAAGGCTTTTAGTTCCATGCTTAGCTCAAAAGCCAAGCCCGGAACATTGCCGCGCAATGCACCGAGTGAGGTAGTAGTGGGATGGGTTAAGATAAATAAGAAAATGAACTTTGCGTCGTTGGATAACTCGCGGAATCGTTCATCGTTCCATATGTGAGTAGATATTTTCCGGTATTTTTTCTTTTCCATGGCTCTTTGCTTGATTTTAAAAGGTTAATCACTTAAAATTAAGCCTCATTATTGATTGAATTTAGGGGTTGCTACCTAAGTTCGCCTGAAGCCCTCTTAGTACCCTTGAGGGCTTTTTTCTTTGCTTCTTCCTGCTCCATCCATGTCCGTCCGTTAAAGCAGCCAGCACAGCAGTATTTCAAAGCCTTCCAGCGCGCGTCGCTGTACTCTTCGCCTGTTTGGGCATTGATGCGGCGGATCACCTTAGTGCAGCCACGGCCCGCACAGGGCTTACTTTCCGGCGCGTTCTTCACTGTTCCATTGCTGCATGGCAAATTCTCTGGACTCTTCAAGCCCGCCAGCATGACCGCAGTCATTACAAACAACCTGAAAATGTCCGGTGTACCGGAACCTCACCGAGTAGCCGCCGCACTTTGGGCAACGCTTATGGGAATCGATATTCTTAGCCATTATGAACCCCTGAATTTAACTTTTCACCATGGCTTTAATGCCGTTCCGCCAATGAAGAGCTACAGAAATGAATTCCATAACTTCCTTGTCGAACTCCGCGAATTCGTGAGGTTCGATTTTGCCGTCCTGCATAATGTCCGCAAATTTAACCACGGAGTCGCTAAACTCTTTGGTGGTACGGTTCATATCATTTTCAAGGGTTCCGGCAGATATGCCAGCTTCTGGGAGAGAAACAACCGCCATGCCCATCTGGTGGGCAATGGCTTCAAGCGGCGCGGTTGATTCGCAAGTTTTCATGAGGGGGGCAAGATCAAGCACACCCATTTTCGCGCCTGAGTCTTCAGGGTTTAATTCCTTGTATACGGTCCAATGGCTCTTATTTCCGCCAAAAGTCTCCTCGGTAATCTGTTCAACCGACATAGACGGATGCTCAAGCACCATTTTCTGAATTTCAACAGCTACGCTTTTTCGCTCGTTCACTTGATTATACTCCTTCCAATGCGGACACCCTCTTGTAGTAGAAGGGGTTATCCTCTGGTGATATTCTTTGTTTGAAGTTGAGGTTTAGAGCCACACTTTTGCTGATTCTCGCGACATTTCCGGCACTGTTCCGGCATCGGGAATGTGCGACGGTGAGCGAACAAGGGACAATTAGGGTTACATGCTGACATTAGGGCCTCCGTGATCTTTGACATTTGCTTTTTAGACCTTCCTTCTGATACCGGGATTAAGAACGCCAATTTTTAAACCTGTGACCAAAAGGAAGGCCAAATATGGAAAAGGACCATTCCACTCATTCAACCTTTGACGAAAAGGAAAAGAACAAGATAGTCCAAGACTATTTAGATAAGGGATACGAACAGGTTCCTCCCTCATTCAAATTAAAGCCAAAACAATTCCAAGTAATTGAAAACCTCCGTAATGCCGGGGGTACTCAAAGAGCATACTGGGATTTTAACTTTAAAGATTAGTCCCGGTCTCTGGGGTCGTAGCTTTCGTCCCATTCGTCTACGGCACACAGAACAAACTTATCTGCCATATTTTTTACTGTGGTAACGATTATGGGATGGGCGGGAACGCTCTTGTAAGTCATGTCGCTTCCGCCCTTCTCGTAAAAAATGAGGCTGTAGCCCGCGCCGACTTCATCAAGGGCTTTGGTGAGTTTTTTCTTAAGGTCTTGAATTTCCGGGGTGCCGTAAGTGCGAAATTGCGTAACTCCATCAGGGCTGGTCAGCGTTTTGGATTTAGTAGGGCAGCACTTAATAAGGTTTTTATGCGGGATACCATTCGTGTAGCCTGTTGTTACTGTCACCCCGTTTTTTTTGCAGAGGTCTTGAAGTTCCTGCTTAAGTGCGAAAATTTTAGTGGCAAGTCCTGAAATCTGATCAAGGTCTATCTGCTGGTTTTCCATAGCTCCTACACTCCTTCATTTTTCTGGTTATTGGGCTGCTGGTCGCCGTAAACGAAAGGCCAAAGCTTTTCGATATTTGCCCCGGACAACCCGGAACTGCCTTTGCAAAAACGCGAAAGCGAAGCTTGATCCACCCCGCTCTTTTTGGCGAGTTTGGTTACTGACCATCCGGGGGCATTCCCGACCAATTTATGGATGTCAGTTCTAAAGTTTTGCTGGGTGAAGTTTGTTTTCATGACCAAACATATATGCGATTTCGCATTATGACTCAAGATGTTTATGCGATTTCGCAGATTGACTTGATAAGAAAGTGGAGTATGTGAAATATCATGGGATATGAAGAAATCGTAAGAGAGCAAATTGAACTGGCAGTTGAAGCGGCGGGCAACCCCACGGTGCTTGCTAAAGCTTGTGGTATTGAACAATCCTCACTAGCGCGCTACCTAAAACGCGAACAGAGAGGACTTGGCTTTAGTAGCCTTGTCAAAGTCATGGACTACCTAAACAATACAATGTCCATAACACCCCTTGCTCCCCATGGTGAAAACGGAAACGGCAGTATAGTTAATCCAGATCAGCCCATACCTGAATCTTCCGGGGCAATCGTTCCTGTTTATCAATTCGCCGCTGGCGGACTTCCGATCTCACTGGCTGAGATTGAACCCATGTGTGAAGTCTGCATTCCACAAAAATTCGTATTCCCCGGCCTCATGGTTGTGCAGGTCATGGGTGATTCAATGTCGCCACTAATCCGCGACGGCGCATATATTGGAATAAATAAACAGGGGAAAAAACTTGTACCGGGCCGTGTATACGCGGTAGAAGTTCCCTATGAAGGATTAACCATTAAGCGGGTTTTTCTTGACCCAGCCCAAGGTGAACTGATACTTCGCCCAGAAAATCCCACCCACCCGGAAATGAGAGTCCCCATAGAAGGCCGCGATGGCCTTATCGTCGGTGAGGTAATGTGGGAAATGCAAAATTTAAATTGATTGACCAAGCTTGATTAGCACCTATATTATTAGTATAGATTGCGTAGTGGTTCATCTATGCACATAAAATGACAATTTTTAGTCATGCTTGAGGGATAATATGATTAAAGCAACCCCAGCAGTTGAAAACCTCATTGAGGAAATCAGCCTTGCGATAGCAAAGGGAAATATCAACGAAATTAAAATGGCTTACTTTAAGAGAAAAGCTAAAAATTTAATGAACGCTGATACCACCCAAGCTTATTGTGCTCTTGGCATTCTTTGGGGCGAAGAAGAAAATGAAAAGCTTTCCAGAAGCTGCTATCAGCAAGCTCTTGAGACAGCTGGCCCCCTTGAGCATGCGCAAGTTTTATTTAACTACGGCATCTCCCTTATTAACTTAGGTTATTACGAAGAAGGCCGAAACAATATCTTAGAAGCTGTGAAGACAGATAACACAAACCTCCTTTTTCTTAGTAAGTTAATAGAGGTACTGTATGACTATGAAGACAACGAATTGCCCAAATATTTAACTAGATGGGAAAAACTTCACGATGGAGAAATCCACCCTATAGCCGAAGAGATCGAAGACGCTGAAGACATTCTGGAAGCCCTTGAATCAATCAAGAAAGAGGGTACTGTTAGTTGGGAACAAGTAAAAGCTGAGTGCAATCTTCAATAACATGTACGACGTAGAATTATCCAAAATTGCAGACAAGCAATTTAAAAAGCTCCCTGCTAATATTCAAGCCCAACTTCAAGAAACAATTGATGGACTAAAAGAGAACCCACGTCCGCACGGATATAAGAACTTAAAGGGAAAGCTCTCTGAATATTACAGAGTAAGATCAGGTAACTACAGGATAATCTACTCAATAGAAGATGAACAGTTGACGGTTTACCTGCTAAAAATTGGTGACCGCAAACAAGTTTATAAAAAATAATCTCTACAAATAAAAAATATTACCCCGCCCCGGCGGGGTTTTCTTTTGTCTTTCATAATGCGAAATCTCATAAATCGCTTGACCAGCAATGAGCTATCGCATAAAACGATATTCAACACAGCGAAACAAGCCCGACCGCACCGCGCAAGAAGCCGGAGCCAGTACAGCTTGAATCAACATGTGAACTTGAAAATTGAATATCGGTGTTTGTGAGGATGGAGTTCAGAGGCGAGGGAAAACCCAATGCGAAGCGGGGATTGCAGAAAGCCTTTTAGCCGAGGAAACCGCCAAGCTAGTTTAAGCCTTTAAGGTGACCTACGCGGGTAAGTACCCTGAACAGCCCACCGATGGAGCGCGCTGCAACGTGGCTCCATCCTCACAAGCACCGAATCACTAAGGAGGCCCAATGAAAGTAGAACTCAGCATTCACGACGACAAAGAGCTTCGGGCGCATATCAAAGCCGTCATTAAAGGCGAAATTACCAGCATTGCCCGGAGTGAAATCACAGACATCATCGCCGATGTTGTGGACAAAAAACACGCGCCTAACGTGCGCGCGCTCTTCGAAGACGTAGTCCAGAAAGAAGTCCGTAATGCCGTGGGAGGCACATCCGGGCTTCGCAATCAGATCAGGGAAATGGTGCGCGATTATGTCGCAAAAGAGGTGCAAGTCACCCTTAAAAACAAATAAACAATTTTAACCGTTTATCCGAGGAAATTATGAGCGACAACAGACTTTCAATCGCCCACCTCAAGGGCGGCGCAATTATCGAGATGGGCGACCATATGCTTATGGAGCTTATCGAGAACGTCATGGACCCGAACACTAAAGCCGACGCGGTACGTAAGCTCACACTTGAATTAGTAGTGAAGCCCGGCAAAGACCGCGCGGTGGGTTCCTTTGAAATCCGCACTAAATCCACCCTTGCCCCGCAAGCGGCGGTAGAAGGCACTCTGTCCTTCGGTCACGACTCCGACGGCTGTTCCAGTGCATCCGAAATCGGCGGAGAAATTGACCCTAACCGAGTTCTTCTCCCCGGCACCGTAACCGACAACAAGTCGGCGGCGGCAGGCGATAGCAACGACGAAGAAACAATCGAACCCACCAACCATAAAGTAACGCCCATGCAACGGGCGGGAGGCATGTAGATCATGAGTGAAGGAATGAGTGTTGAACTGATCGAAAAAATACAGGAAATGACCGACATTCCCGACAAGGTTGTCGAGATCGACGGACGCAAATACACCGAAAGAAACTTTAAGGCGATCAAAGAACCGCTCCCCGGTATTATGGAAGTTTCCACGCTGACCTCACTTGTTGACTACATCGCAGCCAACAAAGACAACCTTGACCTTGAATCGTTGATTGTTCATGTGGACAGCCCCACGAGCGTTCGTATCCGCTCTAATCTGTTCGGCGAATTCAAACAGCGTGAAGAGTACGTCCGGGCCTCCCCATACCTGCCCGACTATGACCATTTTTACGGTCGCAAATACGCTAAAGAAGAATTCATTCCCTGCCTTCAGTCCATGTTCATGGAAAACGCAAACAGGGAACTTTTGCTTACCACTCTGGCCCATGTCCGTCTTGAAGGCGGCGCGGACCTTGAAGACGACGGCATCACTCAGAAGGTAACCGTGCATACCGGAGCGGTTCGCGTCGACCAAAAAGAACTTCCGAACCCATTGAAGCTGATCCCCTTCAGCACCTTCCCCGACGTTGAACAGCCGGAACGTATGTTCACCTTCCGCCTGTACCCGGACGGCTCTTGTCGCTTGATCGAAGCCGACGGCGGAGCATGGCGCGCAATCGCGGCCCGCACCGTAAAAGAATTCCTCGAAAAAGAACTTGAAACCCACGAAATCAAAGTGACCATCATCGCATAGTCGCTTTTCTCCACCTCGTACCGGGCCGGGGGGCTAACCATCCCCCGGCCTTAATTTTTACCGGAGTATGAACCATGTATCGCGCTGAAAAATTTCTTATCAACTGCCCTCTAATCAAAGAAGGCGGTGTGCTGAACAGACTGAAGAAAGCCAAGGCCATAGCCCCCTTTAACGCTAAGAAAGTCGCAAAGCTGGGTTGCAGTTCCAGCGAAAAGGCTTGCTTGGATTTCGCACTCACCCTCGGCATCAAACCAGTTGAAAACCGTACATGGTCCGCCAGCCCTCATTATTACGGCAAAGAATTCCTCATTCACGCGGGTAAGCTGGTTGACCGGGAGGTAGTCAAGAAAGGCCAGAAGATTGAAGCGGCTGCACTAAATCTTGCCTGCCTGAATTCTGGATATACCGAACTCGACTTTTACGACGAAATTGAAGGCAAAGAGCATGTATTCAAGACAGGTGGCCTTGTCGGGCGCGCCGTCCTTACGGGCTGCACTTGCTTCCGTTCACCTTGGGCTATGCCGGGCAAGATTCACTGGCTCTTTGAAAAAGCATCTACTGTACCGTTCCGGCCTCTAAAGGGTCAGCTTAAAATTTTTGCGGTAAAATTTGGGGGCAACCATGCTTAAATGCCCCTTCTGCAAAACCACGAAAGGCAAGGTCAGCGGCAAGGATACTTCCGCCGCTACACGTCGCCATACAGCCCGCAAACCTAAATTCTATGTCCGCTGTACCAACTGCAACGCGCGCGGCCCCATCGGGCGCACTGAAGAGGAAGCGGTTAAGCTTTGGAAAACGGAAGTCTCAAAAGCTCCCGTCTCCTTGCTTGACATTCAGCCCAGCAACACCGTGCTTGTGCGCTTCTTCCATCAAGGCGCATTCATAGCGGACCTTGGAGTTTTCACCGGGGAAGACCTTGAATATTGCAAACAACGCGCTCTTACCTTCGCTCACAGCGAAGCAACGCGCATCAAGTGCAACGAGAAATCCCACGGCTCAGTGAGGGTGATTACCCCTGAAGACGAACATCACCCGATATGGACAAGTAACCACCTGCCCGACAATAGCGGGTGGACTTACGAAGCGAGATAAATCATGAACGCACTACGTAACCAGACAAGTATGTTCAGCGTAGACTACATGGTTGCTGAAGCTATTGATTTTTTACGTGAGCACGAACCTCCGGAAGGTTATTATCTTGGTTTTTCCGGTGGGAAGGACAGCATCGTCATTAAGAAACTTGCGGAAATGGCAGGAGTGAAATTCAGTACATACTATTCCGCCGTAGGAATCGACCCGCCGGAACTGGTTAAGTTTATCCGTCGTTATCATCCTGAAGTCGAATTCTTGCACCCGGAAATGACTATGTGGGAGGGGATAAAAAAGAAATGTCCTCCTTTGGCTCGGTCAAGATGGTGCTGTGATGTTCTAAAAAAAGATCCGGGAAAAAACATACCCTTGCCCCACCGAATCATGGGGCAAAGAGCCGAAGAATCAGCCCGTCGAGCTTCAAGAGGACAAATTGATATTTTCAAAAAACAAACAACCTATAAGCCGATTTTTAAATGGACCTCATGGCATATTTGGGAATTCATTGAAACACTCAATCTTCCCTATTGTGAACTATATGATCAAGGTTTTGACCGTATCGGCTGTGTGGTTTGTCCATTCCTCTTAGGTCCCTCGGCAGGCAAAAAAACAAGACGACAACAGTCAATTGAACGCTGGCCCGGAATGTGGAAAGCATACGAGCATAGTTGTTCAGTCTGGTTTCATTCCATTATGGAAAAATCGGGCGGCAAGATTAAAAAACAAAAACATGATTCTTTTGCGGAATACTGGCCCGCATATCTCAATGGTTTTGAATAAGAAGAAGAGAGGTTGATCAAATGAGTACCTTAATACGTGGCCCCTTTTTCGGTACAGTGGAAGCCGCCGCAAAATATTGTGGTATGACCCGAACAGCTTTCGGCAAACTCAAAAAGCAATACCTCATCCCCAAAAATGCAGGACCGGAAAAAAAGCAGTACGCGGCATCCGACCTTGACGCATTCATGGCGGAGCCTGAACAATTCAAACTCACTCGCAAGCAAAAAAACACAAGCTCAATCAGCTTGAATGAAATGGGAGTGTAAATGGCTTATCAGCGCGGCAACAGGTGGTATGTAAAATACCGGGAACCAGACACAGGCAACCAGCGTACAGCAAGTTTCGACTCAAAAGAAGATGCCGAATACTGGCAGACTAAATTCAAGTACGATAAGAAGCACAACAAAAAGGCCGTGCAGCCTGTTACCCAGCAGGACCGCACCCTTGCCGGGGTAATCAAGGCATACTACCAGAGCCGCCGTGGTGAGATTAAGAAATCAACCATCAAGTCGGATTTTTATCGCCTTAATACTGTAATCCTGCCCCTGATCGGCGGCAAAGCTATTCGCCAGCTTACCAAGGCCGATATTGAAAATGTGATTGATGGATACCGCGCCCGCAAGAACAAAAATACATCTATCAACCGCGCGCTAGATATTCTTCGTTCAGTTTTGAAATACGCGGAAAACATGGACTTGATCAAATCCGCACCCAATATCCGCCGCCTGAAAGATGATAAAGAAGTCATCAAGCCCCCGACCCCTGCCGAGGCTAAAAAGCTGCTCTCCGTGGCCCTGCCGCACGTAAAGCGGACTATCCTTCTAAGTTGTGCAACCGGAATCAGGCCGGGTACATCCGAATTATTCAAAGTTACATGGGCGGACATTGATTTTGAACGCGCGGAAATGTTTGTTGAATCCGCGAAAAAAGGCGGGCTTGCTCAAAGGGTTGTCCCACTTCGCGCTGATATTATGGCCCTACTGAAAGAATGGTTCCGGGAAGATAACGAAGATATTTCAAAAACGATTATTCATTGGAAAGGCCAGCCCATCAAGAACCACATCCGTTCCGGCTGGAAGCGTGCGCTGAAAAAGGCTGGGATAACCCGCCGCCTACGTCCCTACGACCTGCGCCACCACTTCGCCACCTACGCGCTATCCGCTGGCAGCGACATTAAAAGCGTTGCCGACGCAATGGGCCACACAGACCCATCAACCACCATGAGAGTTTACCAGCACGTACTACAGCGGGCGAAACGGGATGCGGTGGAGTCTTTGCCGTCGTTGACGGATGGGGAAGGTTAATAATGACTATGAGCTAGTAAATTTTCGATAATAACTATAAATTTATTTCTTATCTTAGCTTGAAATTCATCCCTTTTTTTTCTGCCTTCTAGGGAAGCTTTCCACTCCTTCTCATTCTCAGCATAAAACATCAAAAGGAAAACAAACTTCCCGACCTCTTTATCAAAAGTTTCTCCCATAAAATCTTGATTTTGCTTCAAATAATTAAATATTTCGCTATCCGGGTCAGCACCATCGACAAAAGCTTTAGTCGTTAATACAATCGCATTAATTAAAGTTTTTTTATAAAGATGATTATCACGCTTGAATTTAAGTTCATCTATGGCAACTTGTCTTTCAATAATATTATTTTGCTGCTCAACTATTTTTTTTTGCTCTTTCTGGATTCGATAAGTAAGAAAAGCGAGAACCGTAGTCACAGCAGCAATTACCAGCGTAACACCGTCACCAATTGAAAACGAAAAATTCCATTCTAAAACGTTCCATGCTTTTTCAAAACCGTCCAGATTTAGCATTTAAATTCCCTTCAAAAATTATGATTTTATTGCTGGCAAAACCAGAGATATACCAACCTAAACCAAAAGGGAATAATAGAGGTAAAATGGGTAGCACAAAGCGTAGCACAGCACCCCAAAAAAAGGCCATTTGTAGCACAAACCAAGCTTATAACCGCCTGAATTAATTAGTCGGCGTTCACGTTCGGGACGCAGAGACCGGAGGTTCAAATCCTCTCATCCCGACCAGATAATTCAAGGCACTTACGAAGAAATTCGCAAGTGCCTTTTCTTTTTGCTGCCCTATTGCTAACAATCAAGAGGACTAGGGGTCTACACCAAAGAAAGGGGCGATAGCCCGATTGACCAAATTTCCAACCGTTAATTTTCTTATCGACTACCCGCACAAAACGCGTACACGCAGTCGATAATTTTCAAAGTTTCTAAACCCGTATGCCCGCCTTTGGATGAGCTTC
>RDSB01000022.1 GCA_004923195.1 Marinifilum sp. JC120
CTATTTCATAAATATCCGAGACTCTGATTGCCCCTTCGATCTGCCGTTTGCCCTGCTCCCAGCTACAACCCTCAAGATAGCACCAGTACCGGGCCATACCCTCAAAAGACTTTACGGCCTCCGGTGTCGCCTTTTTATACTGAATCTTGCCCTCTACCGGCGGGACCGTCAGCTTGGCTTCCATGACGTTGAACGCCTCAAGAAATTTGATTTTCCACTCCATGGCTTTCTTGCCGGTAAACCCCATGGCAAGTAGGGAAAAACCGTCACGAGTCATGTTGAAGGATGGCTGCTCTTTGTTCTGTTTATTTATATAAGAGGACTCCTGAAAATTGAGGCGTCGAAAATCATCAGGGACATCCAGATCATTTATTGATTGGAGCACGTTATCATGGCGTTTTTCAAACAGTTCAGCCACCAGCAAAGAAGAAGCCTTTGGCTGATTATTCTCCATAACCAATTCAACGACACTTGATATTTGTCCGTTTTTATTAGCCTTTTTATTCATCTCATATACTCCACTTAGTTTGCAGTTAATGCCAGTCCAAAATTCAGGCGTCCTGAATTTCATCAACAACATACGTTGAGCCGAAGGCGAATAAGCCAACCTCAGCCCCTAGGCTGTGCAGGACGTAAGGTCGACCACTTTGAAAAAGTGGACCTACCTTACCTGTCCTGCCTTCGGACTCCGGGAGAGTATAAGCGATTTTGCGCTATTCGGGCAAGGAATCAAAAAAATATACAATAATATTGAATAGTAAAGCATCGTAAACGATAATAAAGCATAATAAACGATAGGCACTTAAAAATGGCAAACGCCATAGTCAGCTAGTTGCCCTTTTTTGTTTGCTAATACACATCAACTTTCCCTTTAAAGTTGGTGTTCCAAATAAATTAAAAAAAATTCATTGAAATAATTGAACTAAATTATATTTTGGAAAATTCATTTGACTAATTAGAATAAGTGTTCCAAAAGAAATATATGAAAGAAATTGAATTACTACTTCAAGAGGCAGCAGCACTTGCTGCACGCCGACCAGACCGAGAGCTATTAATGCTTTTTCGACGCCGCTTGTCCAAAATTCATAAAAACCACCCTGACTTATCCAACAGTATATCTCACACCATATCAAGTGCGGGGGGGGTTGGAGCAACACGATCATTCAATGCTCTTACAGAAGTCCCCAAAGACAAAGACTCTGGTATGGAACTTGTTTTTCGACAAGAAAGTTTGGCGAACCTAGCTGCCCCTCTATTTCCTCCTGAAACAGAGAGACAAGTTAGCAGATTCATACAAGAGAGGGAGCGTGCTGTTGACCTTAGAAAAGCTGGCATTTCCGCCCCATCAAGCTTGGCCTTAATAGGCAGCCCGGGAACTGGAAAAACAAGTCTGGCAAAATGGATAGCCTCTAAGTTGGAAATACCATTCATGGCTTTGAACATAGCCGGGGTAATTACAAGCTACTTAGGGCAAACAGGGCAAAACTTAAAAAAAGTTCTTGACAGAGCCAAACTTGAACCATGTTTACTTCTTTTAGATGAATTTGACGCTCTTGGTTATCATAGGGCTGACGATGCTGATGTCGGCGAAATGCGCCGCGTAGTCACAGTGCTACTTCAAGAAATAGAAAACTGGCCTGAACATTCAATAATTGTTGCCGCAACAAACATGCCTGACCAAATTGACCCTGCGTTTAAAAGAAGATTTTCACGCTGGATAGAAACGCCTTTACCAAATTATAATATCAGACTAGAGATATTGAAGCACTACTACGGAATCCAAAAAGGATCACAGAATTATTTAGCTGTTGCCGCTGCTGCGTTTGTAAGAGCCAGTGGTGCCGATCTTCAAGAATTCGTAAGAAGAGTTCGTACAAGCGAAATTGTTGAAAACATATCGCCTAGAGATTCAATTTTGCAAGAGCTCGAAAGAGACGTAAGTGATCGTAACTACACCGAAAAAGAAAAAGCTTTCTTCATTCAAATCGCCAGGAAAATGGACGAAAAAAAATTCACCTATCGCCTACTTGGCGAACTATTAAAAATATCACACACATCAGCGCGTAGGCTAATGAAATTTTGATAATTAATTCAAGGAGGTCCTAATGGCCAAAGAACGATTACCAATTCTTGGAAAAGCTGAAATATTATCCCAAGAAGCCCCGTATGGTGGTTCATTTCCAGGGGAGAGAGAAGAAGTTTGGACCTTTGAAGAAGCGCAACAACGACTAGCTCCCCAACTAGAGCAAACAATTGAGGAAGCTCAGAACATTCCTAGAGAAAAACGATTACGATCCGGCGTATACTTTGCTGTTGATCTTGATTGTAATTCTTTAGCTAAAAGTTATTACCCTAAAGCATACTTCGAAAAAGCTGGATGGGAACTAACGGGTTCAATAAAAACCATTCAGAAAAAAAGAGACAAGACAAAGCTTAAACAAGCCAAACAGGCAAGAAGGCTATTCTTTAAAGCTTCGACAAGAGATCTTGAGCAAGCCCATGCAGCACTAATCAACAAATCCTACAGCACGAAAGAAGAACTAAACGGCCCAGTTCGTATTAATCAGATCCAAATGGTTTTGCCAGAAAAAAAAATGATTGGCCTAGACCATCCAGATGCTAGCGAATTGCTTGAGTTAATAGTACATCCAATGCTTGAAACAGACTGGCAAGAATTCCAACACATTCTTTTCGATATAGTCGACCACAAAAATTATCCCCGTATACTATTTAATTGGGTTCTCGGTGGAAGAGCCAATATGCCCCGTTTTGTTCCTGTCCAGGCGATGAGTGAATTATATAACGAACTAGCTTCCCTTAATCCTGTACGAGCACTTCGCCCCATGCCAGGGATATCCTACCCTCGAATGACAACCGATAAAAAAGTCATGGCAGACCCTCCACCTATCCCTGATCCAATGCGGTCTGGACCTCTTCCATCTGTTGGTGTCTTTGATGGTGGAGTAGATACTACCATTCCACATCTAGGACGGTGGACAATCCCCGTTGACCTTACATCTGCACCACCAGAAGAGTCTACTTTTGCGCATGGAACGGCTGTTTGCGGTGCTGTTTTATACGGACAATCCCCCAACATTAAATGCGAAGAACCTTCATTCACAGTAAAGTCTTTTCGAGTCCTGCCTGAACCCAATGACACGGGTGTTCCCGGCCTTGGCTTATATCAAATAATTAAAATGATAGAAGAAACGGTTAAATCCCCCGATAACAGCTCAATCAAAACATACGTCCTTAGCTTTGGCCCCAATAAACCTATTGAGGATGATGAAATAGATCCATTTACCGCGACACTGGACAGGCTCGCCTATGAGGAAGATGTCCTATTCATAGTTGCAGTCGGCAATGAAGGTCAGTTGAGTGAACCATATAATAGAATTCAACCACCTGCCGATGCCGTCAATGGCTTAGGTGTTGGTGCATATATCTATGATGGAAAAGGAAAACCTATCCGGGCGCCATATAGTTGCTCTGGGCCAGGTCGTTCAGGCAATGCTGTTAAACCAGATATTCATATGTTTGGAGGCTGGAGCGATCAGCCGTTTTGCGTTTTCAAGCCTGGTGGAGATGGAGAATGTACTTATTCTATGGGAACAAGTTTTTCTGCCCCTCTTGCGTGTGGCGTAGCTGGAAACCTTCTTTATCGAGCTGAACACCCAGAAACAATGACCCCGCAAACAGCAAAAGCTTTAATGATTCATAAAGCCTTTCAAGATGGATGGGAACCTGAATATGGATGGGGACCGCTTTCCTGCAATCTTGATGATTTGATGACCTGTTCTAAAAACTTCGTAACACTTTTATATAATGGAAAATTACGTCTTGGAAAAAGAACCCACTTACGAATCCCATTTTTTAATGATCTCGCCGAAAAGGGCCAAGCACGTTTTACGTGGACGTTAGTATACGCAACAGACGTAGCTCCATCTATGCCTGATGAGTATACACTCGGAGGTACACAGGTTACATTCAGACCGCACAGTGACATATATACATACGAGTACCAAGATAAAACGAAAACTATTAATAAGGCTGATCATCCCGATGAATTCGCAAGGCTTATAAGCAAGGGCATAATTAAGCAAAGCAAACTGCCTAAAACTGACAGTTCTATTGGTTCGAAACACTCACTCTTTCTTACAGAAGAACAACGTAGAAATATTGGTGTCTGGGATACAACAAAGCACTATTGGACTAAAATGAAATTTTTTAAGTCCTTAAAAAATCCAGTAATTGACATTCACGCGCAGGTAAGATCGGATTGGTATTATAATGAAAAGATTCGTCCCCCACACCTCACTTATGCTTGCGTCTTAAGCATTGAGCTAAAAAAAGATTTAAATCTATACCAAATGATCCGAGAGAGAATTCCTGAATTAATTGAAGTTCGTTTACGTAGCAGAGCCCAAGTTCGAATATAAACACACTCTTTGATGCCACCATTCAGGGTAGCAATAGGGTAGCAAAACAAGAAAAGGGCCCACACCTATAAGACGTAAACCCTTAATTTAACTGGAGCCAACGATCGGAATTGAACCGACGGCCTGCTGATTACGAATGAAGAATTCTATACTTTCCCACACCCTCACAAAGCATCCCTAAGCGCACACTTAAAACCTTTTGAATACTTGATTTATATCTTTCAAAGCCGTAAAATAATACTCCAGTGACGGTGAGTGATTTTAGGTGAAATTCGCTGCCGTACCGCCACCACAACCGCCACCACATTTTGAGGGTGAAAAGATGCAGTTTACGGTCAAACAAATCGAAAAAATCATTCGTTCCGGCAAGCCCCAGATTCTTACCGAAAATGCCCCGAAAGGGACAGGCAAGTTAGCCTTAAGGGTAAGACAATATTCTGCTGAATGGCTGTTTCAATACTACGTCAATGGCAAACGCAAAATGATGAAGGTTGCCAATGCCCATGGGTCCGGCAGCCTAACACTTGCTGCTGCACGGGCAAAAGCCGATGAGTTCAGGACCATGCTTGTTGATGGAGTTGATCCAAAGGCAGAACTCCAGAGGCAAGAAGCTGAAGCAGAAAAGGAACGCAGGGAGATTGAATCTCAAGGTACTGTTGAACAACTCTTCCGCAACTATATTGAAGACCTCAAACATCGAGGCAAGACTACATGGTCGCAGGTCGAACGGTCATTACTGACGGGGAAATACAATGCTGCCAAAGCATTAGGCCGAAACGTCAAAGCCAACCAAGTCACAACTGCCGATATAAAAAAGTATCTTGGATCAATCCATAAACGAGGATCTGCCAGCTCAGCCGACCACACCCGCAGTTATTTGCATAGTGCATATCAATACGGGATGGTAATCGAAAACGACTACGTACAGGAAAGCGATGTCAATTTCAGTATTCAATTCAATCCAGTTGCTGCAATCAGAGTAGACAAACAGGCCAAGAAAGTTGGAAACAGGGTCCTCAACGAGGATGAGATCCGCGCCATATATAATGAAATGGCCGTTCCCGGAAATCATGTATCACTGCCAGTAGCGCGAGTACTACAATTGATGGTCAGTGTTGGAGGAGCAAGGGTCAAGGAATGCGTCGAGGCCCGTAAAGACGAATTCGATCTTGAACAGAAAAGATGGAACCTGACCCCGGACCGGACCAAAAACGATAAGTTCCATGCCCTCCCCCTTTCGGATCGGGCAATCCGAATCATTGAAGCTCAGCTTGAGAATAGTGACAGCGAGTTCCTCTTTCCGGGAACCGATCCGGCTAAACCGATTATGTACACATCACTACGACAGGCAATCACCCGCTTTCATAAAAAACATAACCGGGAGCATTGGTCCCCACGGGATATCAGAAGAACCATCCGAACCAAGCTGGCCGATGCCGGAGAACCGGATCACCGCCTAGATCTTTTCCTGAACCATGGCCGGAGCGGTGTCGGGCAGAAGCACTATGACCGCAGCCTGCACCTTAAATCGAAAACCAAGACCATGATTGTGCTGGATAAAGTTCTGAGTTGTATTCTTGGGGATGGTGAGACTAAGGTTATTCCATTGCGTCGGGATGGGACTTGGGAGTGAAACTATATCCCCACCAGAAAATCCCCACGCCGCTGCTGGCAGGTGGTATATTCTGGACATATAAGGTATCAGACTTTAAGCACGTTTTGTCGGTGAGAATATAAGGAGAGCTTGATGCGTATAAATAAATTAAAACTGGAAAATTACAGACTGTTCAAAAATGTTGAACTGGATTTTTCGAAAGAGCCTCCCGGAGATACCAATGTTATCGTTTTCATCGGTAACAACGGTGCTGGTAAGACGACTCTTCTTGAAGCTCTCTCGCTAAGTCTCAGCTGGTTGGTTGCCCGTATCAAACGGGAACGTGCTTCCGGTAGCGCGATGAAAGATCTCGCCATAACAAACAGCCAAAATTTTTCCACTGTCACTACTGACGCAATATATGATGAAACGCCCTATCAGTGGACTCTCGCCAAGACTTTGAAAGGTAAGAAGAAAACTGCGGAAAGCAGCCTGTCAGGCGTAACAGAACTAGCTGAACTTTTCCGGGAAAATTACACAGAAGATGAAAACGCATCCCTCCCGCTGCTTGCCTACTACCCTGTTGAAAGAACAATTCTTGATATTCCACTGAAAATTCGTACCAAGCACTCCTTCGGACAATTGGATGGATTGGATGGTTCATTGCAGCAAGGAGTTGATTTTAGACGTTTTTTTGAATGGTTTAGGGAGCGTGAAGACAGCGAAAGCGAAGTTATGTCACGCGATTTTGTAAGTACTGTTATGGGAATGGTAGATTTAAAGGAACAGGATCCCCAGCGCCGTATTTCTGAAATATTTGAACGTGTTGACGCTTCTCTAAAAGACAAACAATTAAACGCAGTTAGAAAAGCCATCGAAATTTTAATGCCCGGATTTGAAAGCTTAAGAATTGAACGCAAGCCAAGACTGCGTATGATGGTCGACAAAGACGGTACTCAGCTTGATGTAGAACAGCTTTCTCAGGGAGAAAAATCCCTTATGGCTTTGGTCGGCAGCATTGCCAGCAGATTGTCCATGATGAATCCCGCTCTTACTAACCCGCTTGAGGGACGTGGCATCATAATGATTGATGAAGTGGATCTGCACCTGCATCCAAGATGGCAACAAGGAATAATTGATAGACTGTGTGCCGTCTTCCCTAACTGCCAATTTATCCTGACCACGCACTCTCCGCTGGCGATAAGCAGCTCTCAAAATATTTTAGCTTACATGCTCGACGATGGAGAAATCCGTCAACTTGGCAATCTTTACGGAATGGATGCCAATCAGGTCCTTTTGCAGGAAATGGGCGTCAGTATAAGAAACCAGGATGTTCAGGACAAACTTGATGATGTTCTGGACCTTATCCATGACAGAAAATTTTCAGAAGCCCATGCAGAGATAAAAGAACAGGAAGAAAAGCTGCCTACTGATCACTGGGAACTCAATAAAATAAAAATCCTTCTTATGCGTAAGGAGGCCCAGTTTGCGAAAAATAACTAAAGACGAAGCTCCTGATGAATTGAAGGACTGGGTCAAGGATCATCCAAGCAAAAGATACTCTGAAATTGAAGACGATGCAGTAAGAGTGGCGATACGTGAAGCATGCCTGCGGGAGCAATATGGACTCTGCGCTTACTGCTGCAAACCCATTACTGCTGATAATTCCAGCAGCCATAATGAGCATGTCGTAGCGCAGAGAATTGACCAAAACCGGACGACCGACTTCACAAATATCGTTGCCAGTTGCGAAACCCCGAATCAATGCGGTAAAGCCCATGGACACCAGCCTCTGCCACTTACTCCGCTTATGGATGAATGTGAAACAGAACTTAAATTTTCTTATTCGGGCCGAGTAAGAGGAACAACAGCGAGAGCCGAAGAAAGTCTTGATGTTCTAAAACTGCAATCCCGCTCTCTCAATGCTGCTCGCAAACGCGCTATTGAAGCTCTACAATACGAATTCGGCACGCCGCCAGAAGAAGCAGCAGAGCTGGACGCAGATATTATTAAAATCCTTCTTGCGGAACTTGATCCGCAGGAAGGATACGATCTCAAGCCTTATGCTCCTGTGCTGGTTAATATTTTGGAGCATGAGCTAGAGGGGATGCAGGGGTAATACGTCAGGACTGTTTGCCTCCCCTGAAATTAGAAAAAAGACCCCGAACCGAAGTCCGGGGTCATAGTTAATCATCCTCTGGCTGAGGGAATTGTTCCGGAACGTCTTTCAACTCTGGGTGACGTTCATAAAAACCATCCAAGGGTTCTAATTTAGCTCCACATTCTGAGCAAATCTCTTTCCGGCAATTTTCAGGAAGATCTTCTGCCAAATAAACCGTCTGACATTTTGGACAAATCATGTCTTCCGGTTCATTGCTTTCATTTGAATTTAATGAAACGCTTTCTCTTGTTTTCCATAAATAAATCAGAATAATAGCACCGCCAACAAATTGTATATACCCCACAAAGTCATATACCTTAAAACCCTTATATCTTCCTCCTCCAGTAAGTGGGGTCAAAATTCCAGCCAAGAAAAATGCCCAGCCTGCCAGAATAAGACTAAGCCTATTAGTTCCACCTTTTGAGGGTTTGATTTTGTGTGTTTTTTTTCTATTTTTTCCCATGATTTTCCATAGCTTCCAGTGTTCCCGCACCGACATACTTAGCTGCGCTGACAGCACCTCCAAGAGTAGGCGAAGGAGGCTGGTTATCGATAAGCCCTGTTGCTGCTTCGCCAACTTTTTCAAGGTTCAATTTTTGCTTTGTTCCGATTTTGCTTGTTCGTATGCTTATATCGGCCTTTCTAGCTGTGTTTTTTGCAAAATTTTTGCCCCATTTAGCAGCCTTGCCTACATTTTTCGCCAACTGAGGAGCCGCACCTAGAACTTCTTTACCCCCAATTGCAACTCCAGCTACAACAGCAGGCATTGCAACAGCGGCTGCTGTTGTTCCCCATATTCTTGAGTCATCAACAAAAGCCTCAGCAGCCTTGGCAGTTGCTTCTTTGGCAGCCTTTCCACCTTTTGTCAGGGCTTCTTCAACGCCGTCATGAACTTTTTCGAAAAATCCTTTATCCTTATCATCTTCATCGGCTGCCAGAGACGCACGCCGTGCTCGGCTTATCCGGTCGGCCTCAGCGAGAGCTCTATGTTCTTTTTTTGCCTGTTCTTTAGCATTGAATTGATCCTGCTTATTTGCCAACTCTTGGGCCTTCTTATCCACTTCCAGACCTTGTTGGACACCTGCCTTATTCAGCTCATCCTGAGCCTGCTGACTTTGCAGACCGAAAAAATCATTATCCTTAGCTTGTTGGGCGTTACGTGTCGTACTTTGACTACGTCCTTCCCCACCGAGGCTATTATTCCCATTGAAATGAGAACCTCCCGGATCTGTATTGTAACCCCAACCAGCGTCTGTGGGGCCATAGGCACTTCCGCTTGTTCCGTCATAGCCCGGACCAAAATCATTTCCGGCATACCCACCGGAACTTGACGATCTGCTGCCTCCACCAGATCCAGAAGCCCCACTTTCGCTCTTACTGTCATCATCAGAGCTGGATTCGTCAAACAATCCCAGCCGATCCACAAAGTTAACCGGATCGTCTCCGCAATAACCATACAGATCCACATCCCCGCCAGCATATCCCAGCGGATCAGGAGAAATGAAACGACCAATGCTCGGATCGTATTCGCGGTAACCGAAATGAATCAACCCAGTGTCGGAATCATACAGTCCTCCGGCAAAGCCGAGCGGAAGCACGAGTTCGGGACGGCTGTTCTGTATCACTCTGCCGAAAGAATCATATAGGACTTCCTGTACACTGTTTCCCGACAAATCAGCAACAGTAAAGATGCTGCCCAGTTGGTCGGTAGCCAGCAATAGTTTCTGCCCGTTGCGGATCATCCCGATAACGTCCCCATCCTCATCATAACGAATACGCGTCACGCCGGAACGGTCCTCCACCGCAGACAACGTGATAAGATCGTCCCACTTATATCGTTGAACAAGCTTGCCGTTGATGAGCTTCTCGGCCCGGAACCCGTTTTCATCAAAACGATATTCAATCTCCCTGCCGTCAGAAAGCTGCACGCCGCAAAGCTGACCGCTTTCCAGATAATGATAGCGGGTAAGGCCATGTGAATCCTGTTTAGCTGCAAGATAGCCGTCTTCATCATAGGAATAAGAGACCTCCCCGACCTGAACGAGCTGCTCCTGTTCATTGTAGCGATATTTCAGTGGCTGACCGCCAGATACCTGCGAAAACACGCGCTGCCCCATGTGGCTGTAGCGATACACTTCAACCGGCTTTCCCTCGTAATGCACAACCTGCAACCTGCCTTCTCCATCGTACTGATATTCAAGGGTATGGCTGGATTCTGCTAAAGCAAGGATTTTACCGACAATGCGCAGTGTTTCATCCCTATCAACACCCATGACAGCAAAAGTGTTCCGGGAATCGGGAGTCTGGAACTGCACGACCTCGTCTGCAACTTCATTGAGGTCCACGTTGTCGCGCTCCAGCTCATCACGGATGGTCCGCCCCGTACCAGCCTGCGGCATGCGGGACTTAAGCAGCGACTGGCTTCCGTTAAGCATCTTCTTGAACTCAGCCTGAATTTCACTACCGTAAGTTGTGCCTTTCAAACCCTGAACCACGGGCAGGCTGGGATTCTCCTGCATGAACTGGGCATGAACCATACGCTTCAACTTTGCATGCTGAGCCTTAGTCTCGTCCCATTCGTAATTTTTCAAATCCCAGCGACGTTTGACTTCCGGCTTCATCATGGAAGGATACATGCGGTCCGAGGACGAAAACTCATCAAAGTCAGGTCTGGGGTCCGCAAGATCTTCGCCTGTCTCGCGGTGGACAATCTTCCACAAATTTTCGATCTACATCTCAGGCGGCTCGGTCTCGCCATAAAGCACCAGCCCGGTTGTCAGCTCTCCACGATCCCGTTTTGTTATCACATAATCAGCAAAATTCACCATGCCGTTTTCACCTCCGGCTTTAAAGATTAGCGGGGAGGCTGGCTGGAATCACGTAATTCAGATGGCCGTCCCCTTTAATTTGTATGATAGGAGGTGGAACGGACTTGGGGTGGGTTGACAGTGGCCGAACAGATGAAAATAAAGTCTTTCTGGAAAAATATTCTTTGCAAATAATTACCTACTAAATTATTAGTTTAATCAAAAAAGCACGTAGGCTATATGAAAATATGGGAAGCAGTCAAAAAAGTGATGGAAGAGGCAAGTACGCCACTTACCTATGTTGAAGTGTATGAAGCGATTGTTCTGAAGGGCTACTACAGGTTCAAAGCAAAAAATCCCCAACATGTAGTTAATTCAGAAATCCGTCGCAGATGTGAAAATCTGGACATTCCATCAGCTAGAGGAGTAAAGTTATTTGCAAGAAATCCTGATGGGAAATACACTTTGATTGGATTTCAGGCTATCGATACCCCAAACCCTCTAGCTGAAGAAGAAAATGAGCACTTCAGATTGGAACAACGCCTTGAGAATGCACATGAAAAGTACATATCTTCATTCAAAAAAGTATTGCTTGAAGAACTCAAGAATCTTACCCCATACGAGTTTGAAGTATTCAGTAAAAATTTATTAAAAAGCTATGGAGTTGAAGAGCTTATGGTCACCAGTCCCAGCAGGGATGGTGGCATCGATGGCGAAGGGATTTTAAAAGCAGGTCTAAGCAAACTTTGCGTAGCCTTCCAGTGCAAAAGATGGAAAGGAGGCAAAGTAGGACGGGGAGAAGTTGATAAGTTCAGAGGTGCAATCCAAGGCAAATTCGATCAAGGTATATTTTTTACCACTTCCACCTTCACAGCTGGAGCAAAGGCCGTATCCACTAGAGTTGGTGCTGTGCCTGTAATTTTAGTTAATGGAGATGGAATTGTTGACATTATGCTTGAAAAACGATGTGGTGTACAACAAGAGCTTTTTGCCAAGTATTCTATTGAATTAGACAGAATGTTGATAGATGATATGACATAGCCTCATACATGCAGTAAGGACAGGCACAAAAACACATAATTTTACCCTTAAAAAGTAACGAATTTAACGAGTTAAAAATGAAAGAAAAATATCCAGCACTAAGAATGCGCTATAATGATACTGGTAAATGGCTAGTTTTTTTCTCTGCTCCTGCTACACACATTGGCTTTTGGGGTGGGGTTCCCGAAAAGGCTGAAATTTCTGACACTGAAAACGCTGGATTTCAAAGAGGCTTAAACAAGCAACGCGTAAATAAAATCAAGTCATTTTTATCAGATCAAGCTAATATAGTTCAAAATCCGCTGCTGTGTGCCAAGAGAGAATCAGACTATGGTGACGTTATTTTTACATCTGAAGGTGGCGAAGAAGACGTAGAATTTGGATATATTGAAATCAGCTCGAAAAATCTTGAGAATGAAAATTTAATTGATTTACTAAAAGCTATGAAAGAGCAGCTTGAGTCACGGATGGAAACCTTAAAGGACCGTGATATTAACAGTAATCTTGTTAACGAACTGAGAGAATCAGAATCGTGTTTAGCTGAACTCGGTGACAGCAGTGAGATGGAAGAGACCGAAGACGTAGACACAGAGGAACAAGAAAATGACAACCAATACTTTGACGACGAAAGTTTTATTACAGAGTTTTGGGACACAATCAGTGCAAGAATCAAAATACTAGAATCAATGGGAGGAGGATTTGAACTTGATTGCATCGGTGGATTCACAAAAAAATCAATAGCTGCTTTTTTAAAACCTATCGTTATTGTAGATGGACAACATCGTTTGGAAGGAGCCTTAGCTCTAGCACGTGATATGGCAGCAGAGGAAGAGTCAATAGCTAAAATAGATAAATTGATGGAGGAAGAATTTGAAGCAGATGAAGCTCAATTCCAAGTCGAAACAGATTTATCACGAAAACTTCCCATATCACTTTTAATGGACACAAATCCAGCTGAACACGTATTTCAATTTGTAGTTGTAAACCAAAAAGCAACCCCAATTACGAGACCTCTCCTTGGCACAATTGTTTCAACAAGTCTTTCTAACGACGAGCTAAAAGGTGTAACAAATCGTCTTTTACAAGCTGAAATTCCTATCTATGAATCACAGGCAGTATCTTCATTAGCCCGTGACCCCCAAAGTCCCTTTTATGGCTTTGTTGACCGTGGATTTGGGAAATCAACCAACAGGAGAAAGAGGCTCCACTGGAGTGTACTATCAAATTTAGTAAAAGTTTTTAGATCATTAAAGGGAGGACGGCTATACCACAGTCCTACGGATGAGACCGATAGATGGCGGAGGCAGCGTCTGCCAGAATCTGCTATTGTTTCTGACTATGAAAACTGCGGATATAATTCGCATATTGAATACTGGAGCGATTCAGATGGACCATGGCGAGACTGCTTTATCGCGTTCTTTTCATGTGTAAAAAAATATTTTGGAAGCGACAACCCTGACGCTCAAAACTACTGGGGTAGTACAGAATCAAATCTTTTTAATAAAGTAAGTCTACACATTCTACTCTGTGATTTTTTTCAATTCATGTGTGATGCTACTATTTCAATCTCATCTTCAGAAGAAATTGAAAATATATTTGATAGATGGCTCATGGAAGGAAAAGTAAGCTGTGACTATTTTGCTAAGAATTGGGTGTACAACGTAAAAAAGGATGCCACTGCGACCAAAAAACAATGGGCACATCTTTGGGAAGTTTATAGAAAAGACCCCAAAAAACTACCTCCGAAAACTTCTTACGGAAAACCTTACAGATCGTAGTATGGATTCGTTAAAACTTTACCTGCAAGACTGCTATATCGATGCTCCACAACATCTCTGGGACTCAACAGGATTAGCCAAGATAGCCAACCATAGGATGAGTAGTAATGCATTAGGGTTAAGGTCTAGCCTCTTGCATGGAGATGCAAACATTTTAATTGCAAAATGGTTCATAGAATCTATTTTTGACTTTGAATCATGCAAAGAGAAAGATCCCGGATATGCAAATGTTTGTGATGCTGTAAAAAAATCGTTGCGTGAAATTTTTCCTCGCCATCCAGCAGATGAAAGAAATGATTATGCTCAACTCCTTGCAAAAAAAATTTACGCCGGAATTAGGTCACGCTTAAATAACAGACGAAAAGCAAACAGCCTAAGCTTCAGACAGGAAATCATCGACAATATAGACTCGCCCCCGCGCTGTTACTTATGCGGTTATAAATTTGATGAAGATGCAGTAAATTGTTTTTTAGACATAAAACAATATAACAAGCCCCCTCTTTCATTTGTTGACTATTTAAAGCCACATGGTTTGTCGAGCAGAGATTTTAGACTAGAGCTCGATCATGTATTTCCTTTTTCTTTAGGAGGAGGGAATGACGACAACTTAAAAATAGCATGTGGATGGTGCAACAAACATAAGTCAAACAAAATTGTACTATATGAAGCCAATTGCTCTCCTAAAGTGTTCAATCACCCCCAACGGGGTAGAACATCATGTCCTCAACCCCTTTGGGTAATTAGGGCAATCTCTGCAAAACAAAAATGTGAACATATTGATGGATGCAAAAACAGAATAGAGAACTCACAATTAACCGTAACTCCCTTAAATCCTGAAGGAGGAATGCTGCCATCTAATCTTAAAGTTATATGTTATGAACACGATCCTATTAAAGACTACCGAATGGTTCCAGCTACGGCTTTTAGGTAATGTAAATTATAAAAGCTAAAACAAAGCACTATTAGTTAAATTTTGTATACCTGACTCTTTTTTCGATTCTGCGTACAAATACCCAATTCCACGTTGAATATGCTGCTTAAAAGATCTCTGTAACGAATTATGCTCTATAGGAAGGCTATCAGCCAAACACCTTTGCTTTAACAAAGCCATGTAGACCTCATGATGCTCACCACCAAAGGTCTTCCATGTCATCTCAACGGAGCTATCACTAGGAATCTCTTCGTCTCTTGGCTTTGCAGGCTCAGCTAAGGATAAGCAGAACGCCCAACGACAAAGAACGTTCCAGTTACTAATGCCGGTATGTCGCTTCACTACGACAAGTTGATTTTTCGCTCTCTGTGAGAGTCTTACGTGCTCAATCATATTAGCTGAAATATCCGTTTGTTATTTGTGTTTGATGCCGTTTCATATCGTGCTTTAGGGTGTAGCTGGCACCTACGAATTCTGAAAGTTTCTCCTTGGTTTCTCCAGCTATTTCAGTATCGGTTGAAAGTAAAATGGTTTGATGACTTACATTTGGGAAATAGTATTCAACTAAAAGATTTCTATGCACGGAATCCAATCGCCCAAGAGGAGTATCAACAATAACGGGCAGAGGACGTCCAGAAGCTCGCCCAAGTCCCCACAAAATTGAAATGATGACCAGCTGACGCTCTCCGGCAGAAAGCGAAGTCAACGGAATATGACGATCATTATGACCTTTTAAAACAAGTTCATAGTCGTTCGCATTGATCTGGACTGAAACAATAAACTCTTTTTTTCTCAAAAGAAGATTAATACTTTCAAAAATTAGCTTTTCAAGATGGTTAATGGATTTATCCAAGACAGCCTTACCAAATTCCCCGACTCTCGCACGTGCAACACCTGCATAGCGGATGACCCTATCATGAACGAGGTTTTCAGCATCTTCTAATGCCTGCTTTTTCAAAAGACGTTCTTTTTCAGCTTTTTTGAAATCACGTGAACCTTTAAGGTCTGCAATCCTCCGCTCAAGACTGGCCTGTTGGTTAAGAATTATGTTCAGCTCATGAACAGCATCGTCTCTTTTCTTAATGGATTCAGCCACTGTTTCTTCTGGAGGAATCATCGCAAGTTTTCGTTCCAGAGCATCTTTCTTCTCAACCCACAACTCAAATTTATTTTTAAGCGAAGCGGCCTGCTTTTGCTCATGTTCGATACGCTGCGGAAGATGCTGAAGAAGAATGCTTCCTTCTTCAGACATATCAAGGACTATTTTTGTAGCAGCAGTATTGCCTCTGTGGCTACGATCCTTAATAAGAAGAGCCGTCAGTTCATCATACGCTGCCGGTGCTTTTTCCTTAACAATATCCAGAAAAGTCTTATCGCGTTCCTCAAGGACCTCTATGACAGCTTTTGCTTTTATCGCACTCTGTTCACGCCTTTCTTGTTCTTGAATATCGAGAATAAAATTACCAAGTAAAGCCAAAGGAAGGGGCCCTGCTGCTAGATCACGAAGTTCTGATGAAATGCTCTCTACTTCTTGTTTCGCATTTTTCAAATCATCTTCAGTGCTTTTGCGTTGAGTGAAAAGTTCAGCACCGCTAGCTTTAAATTCATTCTCAGCCTTAAATAATTCCGCTTTCTTTTGCGCAAGCCGCTTTTCAATCTTCTTTTCTTCTGCCTCTAAGCTATCCAAATCGCTCTGTTGTTTTTCTAGCTCGGCATCCAGAACACTCAATCTTACTTTAAACTCTGAGTCTGAATTTTCTTGAGATTTTTTATAAATGAGAGATGAAAGATCCTCCTGCAACCTATTAAGCAGGTTAATTCCGAGTAATGCTTCGACCCCTGTTTTCAGAAGAAGCTGCGCTCCTTCCTTACTAGCCATATCAGCAACGGCTTCTCCGTCAAAAAAGAATAAATTAGCAATACTTACCGGAATAAACGAATCAATAAATTCTTCCCAAGTAGATGATATAACCGAGTCATGCTTACCATTCTTATGTGCAATAAATTTCTCAGAAACCCTTCCTCCAGAAGCTTCCTTCCATCTACGCGAAACAGTATATATGTCTTTCTCCCCGTGAGAATAAGTCGCAAATGACAACGTAATGCTACTGTCCCCCTTCGAAGGGTCATTTATCAGTTTTTTTAGAAAGGCAGAGTATGACGATATTTTAGGATCAAGATGAACAAGTCTCTTACCAAATAAAACGAGCCTGATAGCGGTAAGCAAACTTGTTTTTCCCGCCCCATTTAAACCTCCGACTAAAACAATGGGATGAGAGCTATCCTTCGGACTCAAGTCCAAGTGCTGTTTTTTACCGTATACGCTGAAGTTTTCGAGAATAAGTTCCCCTAAGAGCATTTGTCTTCCTCTACGGTGCGTACTTCATTGTATTGTTTAGTAAAATGAACAGCGTCATCTTTGTTGTCATAAAAAGATTTGCGAATAACTTGCTCCATTCTTTCATATAATCCGGCACGTCTAAGCTTAGTTTGATATTCCCACATTAAATCGAGCAGTTCACGAATCATTTCGTAACTCAGCCGATTGTTCGAACCACAGATATCTTCAAGAATTTTTAGTTCAGTCTCTCCAAAACAATGATAATGCTGAAGAGTTGTATCAGGAAAAGGCTTTCCTGTTTCTTCTTCATAAATAACAGGAAGACGGTCTTCAATTTCATGCTTGTCCACAAGCCAAATACGCCGGATCTCTTTAAGTTCTTCAATTGAAATTAAGCTTATAGTACCAAATTCAAGCGGAGCCTTCTGGCGCATCTTTTTTTCTGTTCTCAGCAATTCTCTTAAAAATATTTCCCGCTGACCTTGTAAATACGGACCATGAATGGGTTGCCCTTTATAAAATTCTACTGTCCCTTTCATTCTACGAAAATCACGCCTTGGTTTATCGTCTTTGACTGTAAGGTGAGCACGATAATGGATTAACGGCAAAAGCCATTCATTCGCTTTGTCATTCATCGCCATATTTTCGAGGGAACTGTCACGGGTAACCAAAGTACATGTCCAGCAACCAAACCGACTTTTTCCACAACTTGGTGTTTTTTCATCCAGATCAACAATCATTGGGCATTCACGGTCTTCAGTCGCATCCTTGTACAACTCAAGCAGTTCGGAATTGCCCAAACCCCATGGATTATCCTTATCCATGAGAAAGGCCCAGACATCATCATTGGTCCAGTCCTCTATCGGAGTATAAATAAGGCAGTTTTCAACATGCTTGTTGGGACTTAAACGGTCACGAAGGCGATGCTTTTCATGTCGGCGCATATTGCTGGCACGCTTTGCGCTCTCGTATTTTCTGGTACCCAAGGCAAGAATTGTCTCACCGTATTGGTTCGCAACCTTTTCAATAAATTTATTGGAAGGCTCAATTTTTAGTCGATCAGTGCACCAACGAAATTTGGACCACGGTCGAGGATAACCGCGACCTATCATATTAACCCAAAAACTATTGGCAGGGTCAGGATGAAGGAGATGAGCCTCAAAAGGCATGTTTTGCTCTTTTGAGTGATGATTAATTAGATTTAAAGACTGCCTTACCCAATGTGAAACAACTGGATTTTCGACAAGGGTATCAGTACTAATTATATATATTTTTTTATTTCTTTCGGCAGCAGGCAAACCTTCAAGAGCAAGCCAAATCAATTGAAGAACTGCGGTGGAATCCTTTCCGCCACTGTACCCTATAACCCAAGGATGTGGATCTTCTTGGTATAGATTTATTACCTCCTCGAACAAAAAGGAGAGATATTTTTTATACCCCATTCCATCCAACTGGAATGCGGAATATTGATGGTTATCATTTTGGGTCATATGAGAGGAAAACCTTTAAGGCCGTATGGCGATTTTTAAAAAAACAAAAAACACATTAGAGACAAATCACATAATCTGCCCTATACGCGTTGCCTGCTGTTTAGCCTACCTTTCATGTAACTGCAATCTTAGCTGTGAAGACTTAGCTGGCCGCACATACCGAAACACAAACGCTATAAATATAACCCCTTACAAAAAGAACTGTCACTGTATTCTCATACAGTGATTATTCCCACTCCCAAGAGCGACCTGACCACCGAAATTCTCCTGAAACCCATTTGCGATCAGCATTGCGATTCTCGCAATTACCAATATTGCTGCAACGACAGCGATAAACAGCTCTGTTAGAAATATATCCATACAAATGACTTTCGGCTTCTACTCCACAGATAGTACATTTCACATCAGGTACATCTTCTTCGCTGTTTGTTTCAAAAATAAATTCATAGTTAGCCATGGGAAATCTCCAATAATAATTTATTTTTTTGCTTTGCAAATATTCGTACTCCCTTACCCGCAACGCATCAATGCTTATATTTAACAAACAGCACTAAACAAATGCCGCCGAGTTCCCCCGGCGGCATTCACTTCATTAAACTTAACTCCCATCAGGCTCCAACAATTCATCCAGCCTGTCGTCGACAGGTTTTTCATCCCAAGTGATAACTTTTCTACAAGTTATATCTGACTCTTCATCCATCGCAGCGTTGACTTCAGTTGCAGCCAAAAAGTCAACGACCATGCCACCGATAAAGGTTAGCAAATTCTTCATATTATCCTCCACGTTTAAGATTCGAACTGAGTGCCACACCGATTACACCGATATTCCCCGATTACCTCCATATCGACCTTCTTCCCGACGGCATTTCCTGTGGCAGCACCGGCAAAGAATCCAGCCAAGGCTCCACCAAGACCGCCAACAACTGCTCCGATTCCAGTCCCGATGACAGGGACGAATGATCCGATGGCAGCACCGGCTATAGTTCCAGCTTCTGCACCTATGTATCCACAAGCTGCACCTGTTGCTCCTCCAATAGCGGTTCCTACTTTCTGAGCTGTGTTGATGAGAACTACATGAGTGTTGACTTCACAGCTGGGGCATTTAGGTAAATCTTCTGGCATGGTAAACCTCCTGTTTTATTGATTGGTGAGTGAATCCTGAAGCAGATCGAACATGGCCGGGGCCAGATCCGGGAGCTCGGTGATGACCCTGCTTTTTCCGGGAAACAAATGAAAAACGGCCTCGGAGTTGATTCCGAGACCGTATATTTCGAAGCCGTATGCGCTTCCGTCTTTTATCGCTTGCTGTGCGTTGGCCGGGTTGTCCGGAACGCCGTCCGTCAAACAAATAATTATCTTTCGCTTTTCCGGTAGCGGCAGCATTTGCTGGAATGTCCACCAGAGCACTTCACCCAGTGGGGTTGATCCAGATGCAGCCAGACCGAAACGGGTATGCAGTTTTTGGCCGTGGCTGAGGATTGGGGCCACAGTCGGTTCATCGTAGTTATCACCTCCTTGAACCCTTATTGCTGGAAAGGCACTGACCCCGACATTTACGCCGTTGATGGAATTAAGTGCGCTGACCACGGTATGACTGACCTGCGAAGCCAAACCGATTCTTTTACGCATTGATCCTGAGCAATCCATTAAGATGTGGACAGCTGTGCTGATCCCATGGCTTTCCTGTCTGCTGCGAAACATTTTAGGATTGCCAATGGCTATACGATGCAGATGGGCGGTACTTAAACGGCCATTTCTGCCGATGCGGTCATGCTTGATTGTCTTGGCCTGAATAATTCCATGCAGACGGGATTTAAGAGCGGTAGAAGCTCTACGTGTCCGGGTAAGTTCGTCCTTGTCCAGTTCAGCAAGTTTCTTGTAACCATCCTTGGCAACCTGAAGCCCTTCATCAATATTATCAGGGACGTTTTTGAGCAGATGCTCTTCCAAGGTTTCGCTGAATCCTTTGGGCAATTCAGAAGAGGTTGACCTGATAAGTTTTTCCAGATTCTGAGTAGGGCCTCGGCCTTTGGATTTGATCTGCGGGGATTCGTTCAGGTGCTGCTTCAGCAGGGAAACTATTTCCCGCGTGTACAGGATGCAGTCCTGCGTTGAATTGCACTTTGCCCGCACCTTTTGCAGAATGGAGTTTATACGATCAACAAGGCCGGGATAATGAACTTCGATGGTTGATGCGGTATCAGCACATGCTTTCTCCAGATCAGGAACATCCCATGATCTGACTGTCAGTAAAATCCAGTTCAGGATTGCTGTAGCTGGATCGTTTTTAGCTCCCTGATCCTGATCGCTATCATTAATAAATAGGTGACGGATCAGTCGCTGGAAGTTCTGTCTGCATCCGGGGAAGATTTCAGCCAGCTTGTTTTCAACTCGCCAGTCTTCCAGAGAATTCCAGATGTGCATTTCAAACGGGGTGAACTTTGCCAGCTTGAGCCATTCGAAATTGGTTTCCCTGATATGGGCACTTTCATGGTCAAGAAATCCACGAGCCGTATTCAGCAATGTTTCGTCACTATTCAACGGCAAAGCAGGCAGCTGAATGCTCTTCCCATCAGTAAAAGCCTTATCGCCACCGATACGGACCTGAACACCATATTTCCTGCCCAGAACACTAGCCACTAAAGGTAAGGATTTCATAAGCAATTTGTTGTTCATAAAACCTCCTGATTACCACAACCCGTGACTATCAATCTGTTGAGTAGGCGTCTGTGGGCTGAGATTTTGTTTTGAATTTTCAGGGTCATTTTCAGATGCTTCTTCAGCATCGTCAGTCACTTTAATGGGACGGTTCGGCATTGCTGTCAGACTCTCCAGCAATCCTTCAGAAGTGGCTCCATCAAGAAGTTTCTGTCCATTTTCCATCAACAGGGCTGGCTCTCTGAGCAGGGAGACGACTCCCTGCAACATGAGCAGATTTTCATCCCGGATAAATCCACGGGAAGGAACCTTGTTGAAAGCGGTCTGGAGCAGGTCGGTTATGGGCAAAACTCTGGGGTCAATAAAGGATAAGCCGTTTAGTTTGTCGTAGATGGACCGCAACGGCGAAAGGGCTTTATGCGTGACCTTGACCTTTCCGGCATAGCAGCGATTCCATGTTTCAGTGGCTGACTTGGCAACTTCATCAAAGAGAGTGGAGCCAAGATTGTTAACTTCGTCCTTGAGTCCCTTTTTCACTGATTTTTTGTCCGGTGCTGCAAGCTTGAAAAACTGCCATTTGAAGCCGATCCGGGAACGGACATGTTCAGCACTGACCGTGGAACTGCCGATTAGTTTTTCCCAACCGGGATGCTGTTTGATCCAGTCCTGCACTGACTCATCATAGCGGCTGAGGAAGTCTTCTTTTGCAGCGAAGAATTCCTTTTCAATTACAGTGAGTTCTTTCACGATTTCATCAGCTACCTTTTCAGGAATGGCCCAGCCACCAAGGAACCGCACTCCGTGACGATCCAGCATGTTCACTGCACGGGATTTAAGTGTGCCGAAAATACGCAGATCTTCAGGATTGCAAACCCTCTTGCTTCCTAGAGATGCCAAATCTTCCGGTGGTAATTGCGTTGCTCCAAAATCTGACGGAGTGAGCTTCTTTCTAGCCGACCAGATGTTCACATCCAGATTCAAGGCCAAGATATGGTTGAGGACCGTGATGCGGGTTTTGGATTCCATGATTATCTCCTTCTGCGGACGCACAAAATAAAAGCGGAGACAGCCGAAGCCATCCCCGCTTATAGAAATTTGCGTGTATTATTTATGATGTTGATTCTGATTCGTCTTCCATCGGAAATATACGCTGAGCAAGTTCATGTAGAACTGTGCGAGTCTCACGACTGGCCCGATAACCAAGAGCACGGTCTAAGGCATAAGTTACCGGCTGAATTCCCTGACGGGCTAAAGGCTGAAAGCGGACAGTCAGGTCCGCCCAGCGAATCAAAGTACGGGTTGAAAAGGTTACTTCAATAGTATCTGTAAGGTTGCCGGATGCTTCGCCCATGAACAGCTTACGCACGGAGTTGGCGTATTCGACCATTTTCTTACGGATATTTTCAGGCAGATTCTTGACCTTGCGAGCAAGCAGCTCACTTTCAGCCTCAGGGGTGGGATAGCCGATTTCGCAGAGCCAGAACCGGTCCATAAAAGCCAAGTTCTGACGAACAACGCCTTGATAAAGTCCTGTTTCGTCGGCTGCGCCGTTGGAGTTGGCAGTAGCGGCAAAACGGAACATGGGATGAGGGGGAATAATCTCCCCGGAGTTTTCAGGGATGCAGAGCGGCTCACCATCCAAAATCCCATTCAAGCCAGCAGCTGTGGCAGGATCAATGATGTCGATCTCATTGAGCAGGAATAGCCCTCCGTATTTCATGGCAAGAGCAAGCGGACCATACTGGAATTCCATGTTGCCATGCTCCACAGTGAGGTGACCGATCATTTCAGGGAACTCCAGACGACTATGACCAGTAATTTCAAAGACAGGGTAATTGAGCTTTGCAGCCAGCTGTTTGATAAGACTGGTTTTCCCACTGCCACTAGGTCCGAACAGATAGATCGGATCGGAACTGTCCATGAACCAGACCACAACATCCCGGCTGGATTCATGGAAAAGATATTCAGTATCCAGATTTGGCGTGAATGATGAAGCAGATTCAAATCCCTGAACCATACGACCAGAAGCCTTACCGCTGAATACTTGTCCTGCATCAAGCTCAACGGAAACCAGCTTATAAATTTCTTCTTTAATTTTTGACATGTTGTACTCCTGAACATTGAGCAATAAAAAAGGCACACCTTGATCAGATGTGCCTGAAATTAAAAAATATGCTTGGTCTTTAGGCTAAGCTGCCTGTTCGTATTTCCACCACAGTTTGCGGTTGCCATCCCAGCGAAATCCAGCTTTACGCAAAGAGTCCTTCTGTGAATGGGTATTGCCGGTTGCTAAGATGCATGACCTGCCATTCTGTCCATTTTCTTTACGGTACTGAATCCCTTCAAGGCGAGGCAGATTCGATGAAGAGCTACCTTTGTTCTGTGGCTGTTGTTGATGCCCAGATGAAGCCGGTCCCAGATGTCTGGATGGATCATATCCATTATCCATGTTTTGTGGACGGCATGAGCCTTCAGCATCGTCATCATGTTCTGTAACCACACCGATGAGTGCTGCAAGTCCATACCTGCGGGCATACGTCATTGCAGAACCATACCCTTGAGGATCAGATTTCGACAAAGGCATGACCAGCAAAGAAGATTGCCACTGACCTGATTCAGCGTGGACTATCTTGCTGACAAGTCCCAGATTTCCATTTTCAACCTGCACGGGCAGCTGAGTAAGCCAGATGCCATTGGCAAGCAGAGCCTCTTTGCATGTACTCATAACAGACTGGAGGCTGGCATATTTGCTGTTGGTGAAACTGTTCTGTCCATCCTTGGCAGCGGGTTTCAAAGTCTGCTGTACCTTCAGCATGGCTCCGGCCAGCTCGGTTATCTCCGGCGAACAAAGCGTGAAATTTTCCATGATTACCTCCTGCAATAAAAGAAGCTCCTTTCCGTTGATATGTGGTCAGGAGCTTCTGCGATAAAAAATCGGTTTATACTACAGTGATAATATATGTTTTAAATTATTTGATAATCAGTGAAATCAGGCTAGTTTGCGTGTTTCTTCAGAGCTTCCAGCAGATCAATTGCTCTTTTTATATCCTGCTCAGATAATTCAGAAAGTAAGAATTTTGCCCGTGAGAGGCTACTGTCGTCAGTGGATTCCATGGCGAGGATCTCAGCCGGGTCAACATGCAGAGCATTGGAAATCTTGATCAGAATCTCAACGGACAGATTAACCTGCCCTCTCTCTATCTCACCAAGATATTTGTAACTTATTTCTGCTAGTTCAGCCATTTTTTGCTGGCTTAAATCATTGGCAGTTCTGAGGGCCCTGATTCTTGACCCAATTTTTTCCAATAAATCTGACACAATATGCTCCTCTCGTTTGAATTGTAGTGTGGAGGAGTGGGGGATGTCTGAAAACCTTCTTTCAGGGGTAAAATTTATGGACTATTGACACTGATCGGTGCTAATGGTGATTGCCAAGCGACACTGTTAGTTCGGCTCGTATCGAAAAATAATTTAAAATCAAGGAGTAAATAATGTCTGGACTGGTTGTTATTCTTGGGGTCATCATTTGGATATTGTGCGTATGGCAATCATTGAGGATTGCTAAAAAAAGAGGGAGCAGTCCTTTTTTGATTTTATTTTTTTTGCTGCTAACAGGTTTTGGTGGCCCGTTGGGTCTCTTAGCTATTTATATATTCTTGCCAGACAGAAGTCGGGCTTGATCGATTCCATCTTGCTTAAGAGGTCGACATGAAATCAATAACTTATGATGAGCTTAAGTCTGGCTCAGCAAAAGAACTGATCAAAAAGAAAAGCTCCTTTTCCATTCTTGGACTCGGTAGCAAAATGTCAAATGCTGTTGATCTTATTGAAGAACAAATTGAAAAAGAAGGATATTCCTGCCGTATCTACACCTACGGTCGAATTGCTGCGGCAGGAGGAACATTGTTCGGCGGGATTACAGGACTACTTGGTGCAGCTTCTGCCATAGGTATGGCTGCCCACAATCTGGCAACCTATGATCCAGACTATGAAATAGCTAAGCACCTTGTCGATAATAAGCTGGCAGTCACTTACGAGAAATAATTTCTGCAATACATATACTGGCAGACCTGACTGCTGAAATACATAATCCATTCGAAGTTTATCTTTCGGATGGATTTTGTTTTGCCTGAGACGTGGAATTAAGAGCTTTACAATCTATGTTTAATCTCCGAGCCTAAGAACTAGCACACATAAAACAAAATTTTGACACAATTCACTTCTACTATATTATAAGTAAACTTAATTCAGTCACAATATTTACATTGTACAAATACCATTTAAACAACACTGAGTGAGATATTGAATATTCATGGCTATCATTTTAAGCTAGGTATATGGTAATATCTAAAGAACAAAATAAAATTATCATATTAGTTTCTGCAAAGAAACATGTATACCAAAACACAATAAAACAAACTTTATGTTTATAACGGTCTCTAAAAAGAGACCTATATCAAAATATTAAATAAAATATAATTTGTATTTTAAAATTCTAATTCAGTCATATTATGAAAAATAAAATTAAAAGATTATAATTTAGAAACAAATTAAATCTTAAAACTAATGGAGTTTAATATGACTGTTACTTTTGAAAAAACATATAAAGGGAATTCAATCTTGACAAATAAAGAAAAGAATCAAGGTTGTAAGACTGAGATACTAAATTCAATGAGTTCTATTCTGAAACATACAACACAAAAACACAACAAGGTACTATGTGTAAGGATGGATTTAAGATACCCAAGTGATCTTTGTGCTCCAGATAAGAATAAAGACATCCAAGATTTTGCATCTAAGTTTTCCAAATATTTTAAAAGACAAGGATACGATCCTCACTATCTCTGGGTTCGTGAGCAAAGCAGGGAAAAACATCAGCACTATCACCTTATGGTGGCTGTGGATGGAAACAAAATGCAATCACCCTATAAGCTTTTGAGCAAAGCAGAAGAAGTCTGGAGGTCTACTACTGGGTCTGATCAAGCTGGTCTTGTGGATCACTGCAACATATCCCGTAAGGGAGAACGTCAGGCGAATAGTTACATGTTACGGAGAAATGATCCTGATTTTGATAAAGTCTATGATTACTGTCATAATCGGTGCAGTTATTTGGCTAAAGAAAACACCAAGGGGTATGCACCAAAACGACATAGAGAATTCGGTTATTCAAGGATTCCCAAAAGTATTGATTAAAAAAATGAAAACGGGTGTTGGGATGGTTTCCAAGATCTGTATTTGAGCTAAAGACGGTCATTTAAACTGCAACAAGCGTAAGCCTTGATACGAGTGTATTGAGGCTTTTTCATTTTCAAACAAAAGGGGAAATATGTTATATCTTAAATTTTTTAAAAAAGATTTCATGTGTTTCGATGAATCGTTTGGTAGCACTATTGAAGCAAGACTTATTCCTGTCGGTGCCAGAAGGTTGCGTTGGAATACTTATCGCTGGAGATTTGAGGACGAAGCTGAGTGGAGTCCCGGTGAGCCAATGCCAGAAGGCTGGGTTCCTGCTATTGATTTTGACATAAAGCTGCAAGGCAGGACCTACAGGTTAACAATTCATTCTGATGCAGCAGTTCGTGATTTGATACCGTATGCGGAAAGCCTAAAGCGAAACGGACGACATATTAAGAATGTAATTACGCAAATAACCATTACTTCCCGCAGGAAGGTTAATCCTTCAGTTCGGTTTGAGATGGTCAGGAATGCATAGCTGCAACTGTTATAAAAGGGCTTTGATATTATTTCAGAGCCCTTTTTTTGATGAATATTTCTAATTAACTGCTGAGATGCAAAAGGACTTCTGCCTTCAATTCCGCAGAGACCCCATACTCATCTGCCAGCTTTGCAAATTCCGACAAACTACCCTTAACCTGTCCAATAATCTGCTCAGCCTTTTTATCGCTTACATTGGCAACTGCTGCCAGATCAACCAGATGTTCTTTTCCCGGATTTCGCCCTTCACCCATCACCATGGTGGACTGCTCTCCGTTGGGACCATGAGAATACGTCAGGTCATAGGCAGGGGAAAAAGTCCATTCTCCGGCTTTATCCATCAAAAAGGTAAAGTTTTTGCCATGGTCATCACGGTTGTGGGCAAACACGTTGAAAACAGCCAGCCGGTAAACCTTCTCAACTTCCTGCTGGTTTCTGGTCAGAATGTAGGCCAGTTTTATCAGATCCTGATAATCCAAAGCCGGGACTCGGTAGTCAGCTTCAAGAAGACCGCAGGCAGTATGCATGTGAAATCTTTCAGTGCCGGAGACATCAAACCGTTTGATGCCAAAATACCCCGGTCCATCGCTGGAAGGCAAAAGATCCGTTTCCGGCATCTTTATTCCGGCATTACGGGCCATGATGGAATAAACAAATTCAAGAGCCCCACTGCTCTTGCCATCCTGAGTATTCGGAAACTTCACCATCCACGGTTCCGAAGTCTCATCTGGACATGACCTTGCTCCACCGCTTGTCATGGAAAAACACTTCATAGTCCCATCGGAACACCTGTTGACCAGCACCTTAGGTCTTGCCCCTGCTGAAGAGCCATTCAGATGCAGCAAAGCTTCAAGCACTTCATTCGGAGTTCCGGCAAGTTCTTCATCCAGCACATTACGGGCATAACCAGCAATTTCATCAAGGCTCAATTCCCGTAAATCTGGCTGAGAGACAGCAGGCTCATATTCAAGTGCACCTAGCCCGTTGAGACCTACATAAGCCAGCCTGTCCAACGGAGTGATCCGACTGGGGTGAATCCCCTTTGACCGGAGCAACCTTTCCATGAGCAATCGGCCCCATCCATCAGGAAGAGAGTCATAGAATACACCGGGCAGGGATTCAAAAGGCGAGTTGCACTTCACGAATTTCGTTTTAATCGGTAGCTTAATGGGGGATATTTCAAGACCGGTTTCGATGAAATCGTCCGTGTACTCGAAGTAAATATCACTTTCCCGTTGAGCAAGAACCCCAACATGATGCCGCTCTGTACCGAAATCACAATACACATCAAGCCGTTTATGATTACTTTCTGCTGGACTCATTTTCCTCTGGCTCGCTGTCGTTGTTTGATTGTGGGCTTCTCAAGCACCTGATCCATGGAGGTAAACTCCTGCGATCTTGGTTCAGTGACTTTTATCAGCTCGTCAAGGAGATCAAGGCAAAAGCAAATCTTGACGAAGGACTCCAAAGAGATCTTGCCGGTCTGCTCAAACTTCCTGAGAGTGGAGAGCGATACACCAGACCTTTCAGAAAGCATCTTTTGAGTCCAGTTACGGATCAGCCTTTCTTCCCGAATATTGCGCATTATGGCTTGTGTGCCTTCAGAAGACGTATTGATGTTAAGGATCGACATGGTATCATTAAAGCATCAAAAATAGCATTAGTAAACATCATTGTATTAGAAAAATATTAAAATTCAAAGACCACGTATACACAGATAAAGAGGGGCTGCCGAGGCCACACCCCCTTATCTGATTTGATTCAGGCACGAACAGACTAAACTTATTGTCATGGGGTAACCTTTCCGTTCGCCCTCATTCTCGTATTCAAAAAATATACTTCATTACAAAATCTAGAAAAATCGCTTAAGGCAACGCCACCGTATTTGATGGCGTGAATATCATTTGGTCATCTTCATTTTCACTACAGCAGGTATCTTTACTTTTCAGATCGCAGTTCATTTATTGTATATTCAAGCAGCTTCAGCAGGAGAACATCTCGCAGCCACACGGCCCTTTTCTCGCACCAGAAATTTATCAAAACACAGTATTGACCAGCTTATAAGTTGTGACAGCGGTGACATGTCACGGGTGTCACGTAGTTCATGTTATCGACAATGCCTTCTTCTGAGCCTCGGGTTGACCACGCAACGTACCGAAGTTTTGAACTTAAGTAACGAGAGGTAATTGTTCCGCTCCAGAAGAAACAAGGCCGGTTCAATGACGTCTTTCGTAACATGCAAAGCGCGATATATATCCCGCACCTTGATTTCTTCGCCAGCATGGTCGGAGATATGCTCGACAACCCTGTGGGCGAGCTCAAGCGAATTGTTTGCAGATATATCAAGCGCAACTTCTGCATGCTGAGCGAAAAAGTCCGCAATATCAATCCCGCTGAGAATACTGTCATCGCTCAATTCGTGGTCAGGATTAGTGCCGTTGCCGACAGCTTCAATCAAATGAAGGAGTCCCGCAAACCTAAGTGCTGTTCCTGCCAGTTTCCGGTAATAGGACTTAAGAACATCAGGCGTGGAGTCAGAAGAAGCGATCATCTGGGTGTGTGCATAAAAAGCATCCCATTCACGCTGACCGATCCCCCCTCTGGGCATGCTGAAATTATGCCATCCAGTTTCATGACGCTTAATTCCATGAATCTTTCTGACAAGAGTCCGAAACCAATCCCTGCTTTCCTGCGGAATTTCATCAGTGGTGACAGCACCGAATTTTCTCCGCACATCAGGGGGCACCAGACAAGTAAACCTGCTGACAAGGCCGTCCTCACAAAGAGCTTGTTTGCCGAGAAGCTTTTCAGAGGTTCTTTCCTGAGTGGCGAACAACATAGACAAACACGGGTTGCTAATCGTTATTTCTTCGTCACGCTTCCGGTAAGAGTATGACTCCCCTGCCCAACCTTGAAGCATAAGGTCATCCTTATCTGCCGAGATCTTCTTGAGAGACCCCAGTTCAGCACCAGCGAGGGCTATCGATCCGCCCTGCTCATGCATATGGCTTTCAAGTCCTTCCGGGGTAAACTTGAACAAAACAAGCTTCGGCGGAAACATGACAGGAGGCATTTTCTGCTCAATCTCGCATATTGTCTCGGCAGCAACTTCCACAGCACCGGTCTTAATCGCTTTTTTCTCCTCCGCTTTAATCATATCGGTGTAGATTTTACGAGCTGTTTTGCTCTTGCTGATTTCCGATGCTGAGCTGATACGCAACTCCTTTTCCAGCTCCACTACCGGAGCAAGCGCAGCTTCCATCATTGGTGACTTCAGTTTACCTGAAGGCATCGTGACCAATACATACAGCGTAACCAGTTCAGAATGGTTTCCATGGCGGACAACTTTGAATTTACCCTGACAGGCAATGGATGCAACTCCGAAGAGCAAGGCCATGGCCACACTTGGATGAACATCAAAGCTGTTACTGAAGTCGTCAATCCACTTCTGTGTCTTAGGCGAAAAGACATTAGGAATATTGTCGTCTACCCTGTAATCATTAGGAAGGGGGCGTACTTCCTTAGTTTCAAGATACCGCTTTTCGTCTTCGACGGCAGCTTTGTAATCCTCCTCTTTTTCCATGTCTTCCTGATCCTTCTGCGCTTTGCGATATTGCTTTTCCATATTGACAGAATCAATAAAGTCTCTATCGCCATGGTTTTCACGAAACTGCCAGCTGGGGGTATTTCTTTGTGCAGTCCGCTCCCTTCGATAATCATCATAATCATAAGTTTTCTTAGGAAGATACTCCGACGAGGGAGATTCAACCTCTATTTCAACTTCCGTTGCTCCATCAGGAGCATCTTTAACTTTATCCCAAATGCTAGCCATAACGTCCTCCACTATTTAAGGTTAGCTTTGATTTTAATTTTATAAGAGACTGTCGGTTCACAGACGATCTCAAGAGATTCAACGGATTCACTCGCCCAAGGCGGCAAATCGTCCAGTGCCTCCCGCAAAGAGTTTACTGCCAACTGTGCCGCATCTTCCATAGAGCTTTCTTCTGAGCCGACTACTTCAAGCTCATGTATTTTTTTCTTATCTTTAGACATGGTTAATCTCCCCGCTTATGCGCGGTTGATGGTTTCAGGAGTATTCCCGGTGAATTCAATTCTTTTGACGAACCAGCTCAAAAACTCTTCCCTGCTGTAGCCGACCTGTCTTCCCATGCGAAATTTGCCGGGAGGGCCCAGCCGACGCGAGTCCAGATTGGCAAGAGTTTTTGCCTTGATGAGACCGCCTGTAAGCCTTTCGGCTTCTTTGCGGGTGAAAACCGGCGGGAATTCATTTTCAACATTTTTCAAAATTGATTCGGAAATCATTTTTCCTCCTAAGTTAAAAAAACAATGTGGGGCCATAGCCCGGCTGAAACAATGAACTTCATGCAGAGGAGACAACCGGAGGGCGGCAGTATCAGAATCTTTGCAACCCACCGCTCCGTGATGTATGATTCTGTTTTTCTGCTTTCCCCTGAAGGTCAGCCCTCGTTGTTTCAACTCTGCATGGACCTTTTTTAAGCGAATCCGAAATCCCTGTATAAGCGGACTAACTTCAAAAAAACAAAAAGCACACATAAACATTTAATATAAATATGATTATGCGGTTTGAATCATCAAAACAATTCAAAAGAGGAAAAAGAGATGCGTTGTATCACTTCATGGGTGGACATCATCTTAAAACTGGAGAAACCACCGAAACTGAAACTGCTATGCGGAAGTTGGAAGCCGTACAGTTTTTTTCATCTGACGACATTAGTAACGTTCGAAGATTTATAAGAAAAATACGCAAATATTATAAATCTGGCGGAATTGTATTTTCTGGGAAAAAGCATACTAAATTTAATGACGAGGAACGCTTATGCATTTCTTTTGCATACTTAGCACTAACACAGAATCAAACATACAGATGGCACGTTGAGAATGGATTCGAAATTCTAATTGATGAAAACGATGCCAGATTTCACCAATCTCCTGAGTGTTCAATATTTCTAGACTTATTGCTTGGTGGGGATAATTGCCGAAATGCTATAAAAGGTGTGTCCGCAAAGCGAGAAATTAATAAATTGATCCCCCCTCTGCGTGAGGCTGTAGCAAAAATTACTAAAATACAAACTGAGATAAACCTCTCTTTCAAGAAAGCAGCGGAAATTAATTTTTGGAGATACGAATATATTAAACGAAAATTTATTCAAGATATTTCCGCAGATAATGAATACGCTGCAAAGATTCAACAGTTATTCGAGGGAATGGAAAAGGCTTTTAAGTTGTTAGATGATTTAGAGGTTGAACATTGTAGCGAGTGCTTATGGAGAACTACTGAAAGGCAAAACTACGGAGATTGGCCTTTCATTTTCAAGGATCTCGGATGTGGTGATAAATATTGCAGCTTTAAAATTTTTTGTTCTCAACAGACTGAGATAGGTGCTTTGGCAAAAGGTTTTCATAATGAGGATTCTGTTCCTAGTTTTATGACTACAATGGAATATATAGATTTGCATTGGGAAAACTATACTATTGATCAGTCAGTTAGTTTTGATTTAGTTGAAAAATATGGATTATATCCATATGAATTGTTTTCTATTGCTAGTTCAAATTTAATTACTAATATTTTGAATTCTGATGACAATTTTCCAGAAAGAGAATTTTATTCAGGAATAATTTTAGACAAGCAAAACTTCAAACCAACTAAGGTTTTTGCTAAATTATCATTGGAAAAAGCAAAAAGAAATAATGTTATTAGGCAAGATGGAACTGAAGCAAAATATTATTCCAATAATCGAGCACGCATGATCGGACTATTTCTCTGGGACTCAATTCATTCTGGACAACAGGAAAAAAATTTTTCCCTTATGGATGCATGTAAAAAATTATGTTCGCAAAAATGGTTTGCTGACAAAGATAGCGAAAAAGAACTCTGTGAATTAATACATGCTGGTCATAACGCATATGATATTCAAGATGAATTAAAACCGTACAATAAGCTTTACAACAGAACAAAACGATGCATTGAAGAAGGTAAAGTTTTACCCTTTAATACAGCTAAAAAAAATAGACTGTAATTTTTACCTCTGCATCCAGTTAAGTAGTCACACACTTACCACCACTTAAACAGGGAGTACCTTCCCACACCATCACCCTCCATACCAACGCCGTACCGCCACCACAACAGCCACCACATTCGCAAAAAACAAGAAAGGGCTCACATCAAAACGATGTAAGCCTTTGATTTAACTGGAGCCAACGATCGGAATTGAACCGACGGCCTGCTGGTTACGAATCAGCTGCTCTACCGACTGAGCTACGTTGGCTTTTGGTGAGATTTTCTTTAGCTTAGCACGCATTTTGCGGTCAAGTCTAAAATAGAAAAAGGCTTCCCAAGTTATGAGAAGCCTTCTGTTTTTTATTCAGAGTCTTGCTAAACCAGCTTCTTCGCAGCAGCTAAAGCTGCATCATAATCCGGTTCCTCGGTGACTTCATTTACATACTGCGCGTACTGCACAGCACCAGCCTTATCGACTACGAATACCGCGCGGCTCAGGAGGCGCAGCTCTTTGATCAGGACACCATAAGCCTCGCCAAAAGAGGAATCCTTATAATCAGAAAGGGTCTGCACGGCTTCAACTCCGGCAGCACCGCACCAGCGGGCTTGAGCAAAGGGAAGATCCATGGACAGAGTCAGGATTTTGATATCATCGCCAAGGGATGCGGCCTCATTGTTGAACCTGCGGGTTTCCATATCGCAAACCGGGGTATCAAGGGAGGGCACGGCACTGATGATCAGCACCTTTCCTGCGAAATCAGCTAAGGCTTTGGGAGCAAGTCCATTATCGGTCACGCTGAATTCAGGAGCTTTGTCGCCCACTTTAATCTCATCGCCAAGAAGGGTCAGGGGATTGCCCTGAAAAGTGATTATACCTGTTCTTTCATTCATGATTCAACTCCGTTGATTTGATTTCTGTTGGATAACCGATAGCACAGCCAAAATTTTCCTACAACAACGATCCGAATTTAATAATCACAACCTAATTCTTAAGCAGTGCTTTTACTGAAAAGTCATAGTCGGATCGATCACCATTGCAGGCTTTGGAAAATTTCTTAAAATCAATTTTTGACCAGTCGCGTGCCCCAAACCTCTTTAGAAAACGCTCCACATTCCGCTCATCAATCACACAGAAAATTCTCTTTCTGATCATCGCTCCAGCTTTTCCAACAAAGTCATAGCCGTGATGGTAATCATAAAGCATCACCATCCCCCAGCCGCCAGTCATAAAATGTCCGCCCACGGAAAGGGCTAAAGAACCATCTCTGACAGCCTCAAGCGCAGGCTTATCCCAGTTGATACCGCCCACCAGCACATCTTTACCCGGAGTCAGCCCGTTCTTCTTAACACCTTCAATGGCACCGAGGGCCATGGGATCGTTAGCAGCCCAGATTATATTTACTTTCGGGTCCCGCTTTAAAAATTTGGTTACAAGCTCAAAAGCTTTATCTTTACGCCACAAACAATGGATCTCAGGAAAAAATTTAGCGTCAAAAAAATCCGCACGCGCATAACTCAACCCCTGATTTCTAAGCAAGGTAGCCTGAGTGGCATAGTCCCCGGCAATGGGCAAAAGCTTCATCTCTTCTTCTGCAATCCCCTGCTCTCTGGCCTTCTCAACCAACTTCCTCGCCAGATTGTATCCGGCCCAACGGTTGTCCGGGACCAGCCCACCAATCCAATTTTTGTACTTATCCCTCGGACTCCCCAGTTCAGCAGCCTGATCACCATAAAAATTCAGCAATAGATTAAAAACCTTAACGCCTTTTTTATCTGCATGGGCAATGATCTTGCCTGCCGCAAGCTTCTCGTTAACCACTATCAGATAATCAGGCAGATTCTCACGGCTGAGGACCGCTTCAGCTTCTTTGCCCATCAATAGATGATTGCGCTCGGCATAAATTATTTCCAGATCTATGCCCAGATCATCGGCAGCGGCCTGCATAAAAGAACTGACCTCACGCCAAAAACCGCCGGTGGGATCACTGGGATCGGATTTGCCGGGATTGAGGAAGACGACCTCCATTCCTTTGCCCAATTTTTCACCATCCTCGCAAGAGGCTGTTGCTGGAAAGGCAAAAAAAGAAACGCAAAGCGTAACGAAAAAAAATAAAATAAAAAAATAACGCACACGCACCATCCGCTGTTCAGACAAAACGCCATAATCCATCACCACAAAGGGGAGGATTATATGCCATAAGAGACCCAATATGACATTATAACATATGCTGGGGCTAAATAAAAATCAGAACGCATGCAGGACGATAACTTGCAGAGTTGACAACTCAGTATACCTCAAATAATAAAGCCGTCAGTATGCAACCTCAAACAAAGGACAATAACTTGAAAGTAATAACAAAAACATTCCTGGCAATGGCTTTGATACTGATAACCAGTGGTGCAGCATTCGCGGAAACAGTGTTCAATGCTCAAGGCAGCACTCTTATTCCTAGTGTTGTTTCCCGTTATCGCGATTCCGCAAGTAGCGAGTGGACCGTGATAAAACTTTCAAATATTACAAATCAAGCGATTCAATGCAATGTCATCGTTTATGATCATAATGGCAACGAAGTAATCACTGGAATGAGAATAGAATCAGGAGCCTCAGGAGGAATAGGAACTGTCGTATCAAGCGGGACAGGGCTTTTTGAAATTCCGGCTCACTCTACCCGCTATTACCAGTTAGGCTCAGGCAATTCAGTACACACCATATATGGGTATGCTGTAGTTGAATGGAAATCCGACGACCCGCAGCAGAGAAAAGCCCTGATAGGCGGTGTTGAGAAAAGCAGAGTTAGCGGCAACAATGTACTAAAAGGAGAAGTCCTGATCAACAACGGCCAGCCATTCTAAATATACTCAAATTTGGGCAGGTATTTTATACCTGTCCAACCTTACACCGCGTGCAAAACCACAGACAAAGCCTTAAAGCAAAATTCCACATCAGCCCCTTCAAACAGTCCTTCCTCTTCAATAGACCATGATGTGACCAGCGCACACATCTGGGTCCCTGCGGCGGATTCCCCAGAGACTTCAGCCAGCACTTCAGTCTGCTTGATGGATGTTACTTTGGCCCGAACACAATTACGGGAACTGATTCCTTTTCCCTTTAGAGGACGCACAGCCACCAACGGGGCTTTCACTGTAGCGGAAACAGAAATTCCCGGTTCCAGATCAAGTTTGTAAAGACTTTCAAGGGTGATGACTGAACTGATAGTAAAACCTTCGGCGGTCTCGAATTCAACATCGGCCAAAATTCCATCACGGCGCACGGAGCTGACCTGCCCTATAAAAGTATTACGGGCACTGGATTTAAGCGCGTTTTCCTCAAGAGCCATACGGCGGACAATGTTCTTTACGTCCCCGGATGACCATTCCTGATAGACTGCCGCAAGATCGGCTGAAGACTGTCCGAGAACCTTACGCACCACGCCCAGCGGCACACCATTGCGCAGCATTTCCACGGCCCTTGAACGGCGCAAAACCGAAGGAGCACCCTTTTTGCGCTCAAGCCCGCAAGACTCGGCCCGCTCGTAAAAAATACGACGCACATAGCCGGGATCAAGATGAAAAAGCTCCCCCTCAAGTCCTGATCCCATGGGCCCATCAATTAACCCCTTAAGCTCCCGGCAGACAGATTGCGGCAGGGGAACTTCGCGGCTATGCCCTTTCCGTCCAAGCAGAACAACCGCCCGATCGAGATCAACCGCCTCACGCTCATCAAGCCCCAGAATCTCACCAAGCTTGGCCCCGCTATGCCTGAGCACGAGGAACAGACAAAAAGCCCTTGTGCGGGAGCGGACGTAATCCGCGCGTGTTGCCCCATCCTTCCAGCCACGGAATTCTTCTTCCAGAATAGAAAGATCCCGACCGCTGAGATGGAGGATATTCTCAGGAACATCAAACACTTCTGCGGGAGCAAGCCTACTCTCTGAGGTCTGTGAATCCTGATTTTCGGTACCTTTGTTTCTCACTTGAATAACCCTTCGAGCAGTCACGTTTTTAAAAAAATGCGTGACCGGTTTGAATTTTTTACCGCTCCCTGCATAAGCATAGGACACTGATAAAGCCAATTCAAGAAGACCTCAATTTCAAAACGGAGAACAGAGAATGAAACGACTCAGCGCACTCATCCTGACCCTACTGCTGGCCCTGCCTTTTTCGGCAAACGCTGCCGACCTCATGGTCGCACAGGCTGCCAATTTCATGCCCGCCATGCAAGAAATCATCCCGGCCTTCAAAAAAAGCAGCGGACTTGAAGTTCTGGCCACTTACACCTCCACCGGAAAATTGTACGCCCAGATAGTAAACGGCGCGCCTTTTGATCTGTTTCTGGCAGCAGATGAACGCCGCCCCCAGATACTTTATCGTGACGGACTGGCTGAAACTCCATTTGTCTACGCTAAAGGTAAAGTGGTTCTCTGGTCCAAGGACAAAAATAAAATTGAAAAGAGCTGGCAAAAAACCATCATGGACGGAAAATTTCAAAAGATCGCTATTGCCAACACGGAGACAGCTCCTTACGGCACCGCCGCCATGGTTGCTCTGCAACAAGCCAAACTCTGGGATCTGGTCAAGCCGAAACTTGTCTTTGCCCAGACCATTGCCCAGACCTTTCAATTTGCTTCCACCGGAGCTGCTGACGCCGGATTCTGCGCATACTCATCCATGTTCACCCCCGCAGGCAAAAAAGGCGGTTTTGTGGTCGTAAAAGAAGCCCCCCCGGTAATTCAGGCCGCCTGCATTCTCAAATCCTCAGAACACAAGGAAGTGGCCCGAAAATTCGTAAAATTCCTGTCCGGTCCCGAAGCATCCGCCATCAAGAAAAAATACGGATACGACTAATGGATTTTTACCCGCTTTATATCTCGGCCAAACTAGCTGTGGCTACGACTCTGTTCATCCCGCTGGTTGCCGCGCCTATCGCATACATTCTCGCTTTCGTTGATTTCAAGGGCAAAAGTCTGGTTGATGCTGTTGTTTCTCTCCCTATGGTGCTTCCTCCCACGGTCCTCGGCTTCGGACTGCTCATAGTTATGGGGCCGCAGGGGTCTCTGGGAGGACTATGGAACGACCTCACCGGAGAACGCATGGTCTTCAGCTTTTCCGGAATATTGCTGGCCTCGCTGGTCTATAACCTGCCCTTTGCAGTACAGCCCATGCGTGCGGCCTTTGAAAAACTGGATATCCGCTTGCTGGAAAATTCAGCAGTACTGGGACTAACCTCCACGGCGACATTCTTCCGGGTGGTTCTGCCCAATAGTCTGCCCGGTCTGGCAGCTTCAGCCATGCTGGTCTTTGCCCACAGCCTTGGAGAATTCGGGGTAATCCTCATGGTCGGCGGGTCTATTCCCGGTTCCACCAAGGTCGCCTCCATCGCCATTTACGAAGCAGTGGAAGCCATGCGCTACGACGATGCCATGTATATGTCACTGGCAATCATCCCGGTCAGCTTTCTGGCTCTGCTGGCCATCAACCGGATCAACCGTGTCAGCCGGAGTAGATCATGAGTCTGAAGATAAATATTCGTAAGCAACTGCCCAACTTCGCGCTGGACGTAGCCATGCACTGTAAACCCGGCACCCTGACCGCCGTGGTTGGCCCTTCAGGAGCCGGAAAAAGTACACTGGTCCGCATCATTGCCGGATTGGAAAAACCGGATATGGGGACCATTTCACTTAACGGCAAAAATTGGGTGGATACGGCAACCAATAACTTTGCCCCGCCCCAGAAACGCGGCCTGGGCCTTGTTTTTCAGGAATACACCCTTTTCCCGCATTTGAGCGTACGCAAAAACGTGGCCTTCGCGGCAGTAGACAAGGAATGTGTTCCGGGACTGATGGAAAAATTCGGAATATCCCACATTGCAGAAAGCAAACCGGCCAACATCTCCGGCGGGGAACGCCAACGTGCGGCCTTTTGTCAGGCCCTTGCCCGCGAACCAGTGCTGCTTCTATTGGACGAACCCTTTTCCGCACTAGATATCGCCACCCGCGAAGGGCTGCGCAAGGAACTGCGGTCCTTAAAAAGCGAACTGAACATCCCCATCATCCACGTGACCCATGACCTTGAGGAGGCATATTATCTGGCTGATTCTATCTTCGTACTTGAAAACGGGCATGAATCACCAGAATGGCTGGACCGACAGAAAAAAAGATTCTGTCCCGAACCCAAACCTCACCCTCACCTTGAACTTGTAGGAAATATGTAATGAAAAAATTCTCTACCCTGCTGCTTTTCATCCTGCTCTCCGTTCCTGTTGCTGCTCAGGCCAAAATAGTGATTGCATCCGGCGCAGGCTACCGCGCACTGGTGGACAATCTCACTGAAGAATACACGGCTAAAACCGGAAATGAAGTGGAGCGAGTTTACGGCAACATGGCCCGGGTCACAGCTCAAGCCAAAAACAGCGGCACTGTTGATCTGGTCCTCGGCGATAAATCCTTTCTGGACAGGGCTAAGCTGGATTGTTGCGCAACCCAAAAAGTGGGCCGGGGGCGACTGGTTATTGCCTACCCAAAAGGCAAAGACTTTACAGGTGCTGAAAATTTAGTATCCGAAAGCACCACCCGCATAGCCCTGCCGGACACTAAAAGAGCCATCTACGGCAAGGCAGCAATGCAATACCTGCGCAACAAAGGCTTAGTTGCCAAGCTTGAACCCAAACTGCTTATGGTTGCCACAGTTCCGCAGTCGGCCTCCTACGTAGTAGCCGGAGAAGTGGACTATGCTTTCATCAACCTGACCCATGCCCGTAAAATCAAGGATTCCATCGGCGGTTTTGTGGCTGTGGACGAGTCTGCCTATTCGCCCATATCCATTATTATTGAACAGATGAGCAACTCCGCCCACGCGGCTGAATGTACGGCATTCATGGACTTCCTCAAATCTGACGCAGCCCGTAAAATCGTTGCTGCCCACGGCATGCAGGACTAATGATATGAACATTGCGGCAATCCTCTCTGACAGCGCAACCCTAAGCCCGTTGACCCTGTCCGCACAGGTCATGGCTGTAGCGGGAGTGTTGCAACTAACAGTTGGGGTGCCACTAGCCTTCTGGCTTTCCCGGACCAAGGGGACGCTTCATAATTTCGTGGATAGTGCCGTAACCCTGCCGCTGGTGTTTCCCCCGGTAGCAACAGGCTTTGTGCTTCTCTTCCTGCTGGGCAGGCGCGGCCCGGCTGCAAACATATTTGGGGACTCCATTATTTTCGGATTTCCCGGTCTGGTAGTGGCGGCATTCATTGCCGGACTGCCGCTCTTGGTCAAACCGGTTCAGGCTGCCCTGAAATCAGCTGAAGCCACCAAACTGCGCGAAGTTGCGGCGGTTCTGGGAAAATCTGAAACCGAAATATTCCTGCAAGTGCTGCTGCCCTGCGCAAAGAGAAGCATTGCTGCCGGAACCCTGCTGGCTCTGGCCCGTTCCCTTGGCGAAGTAGGCATGAGCCTCATGCTGGGCGGAAATGTCATCGGGCGCACCAACACCCTTTCCCTTGAAATATACAATGCGGTTTTTAACGGTGAATTTGAACGGGCAGCGGTCCTCTCATCCATCATCGGCATCGCTTCCATAACCATCTTCAGCGCGCTGAAAAAGTTTTCTGACGCGGAATAAAAAGGAATCACAATGAATAAATCCATCTTAAAAGAGGTCCAATCAAGGGCACACGAAATTTGGCAATCGGCAGGCATACTTGATGAAAAAATCGAGGTGACGGCCCGAACCCTAAGCACTGAAGAAGCCATCGGCAATCCCGAAGGAGACGACTTCCCTTTACTGCGAGGTAAAGAAAAACTGATGGAAGCGCAGTTTCAGGGCTGCAAAGGGCAGGCATTCACTGACCGCTACGGGAATTTCAGCAACACTTTGCGCGAAATTGCGGAAATGGAACTGAGTAACAATTTTCGAAGGGCCATCTTTGTTTCTGCTCTGAACGCCGTACAATGCAGCCTCGGCAAAGCCAAACGAACCATCCACTGCAAGGATGAAGGCCCGGCCCTGTGCGCCCCCAAGCTAGGGGATTACATTGAAGAAAAATACGGTAAACCCAAGCTGGGACTGGTCGGCTATCAGCCTGCCATGATTAAAGCTCTTTCCGGACGGTTTGATATGCGCATTGTGGATCTCGACCCAGATAATATCGGCAACGTAAAATGCGGCATAACCGTGGAAGGCCCGGACAGCACCGCCGAAGTGCTGGATAATGTCAACCTGTTGGTTGTCACCGGGTCAACCATTGTTAACGATAGTATCAACAATTTCCTGCGTGAGGACAAACCAACCATATTTTTCGGCACCACTGTTTCCGCAGCCGCAGAAATGATGGGCTGGCAACGGTTCTGCTGCCAAAGTTCCTGACTCCAAGAATCGACAACCTGCCGGAAAAGAAAACTTTATCTATATCATAATCCGGCAGGTTTCCATTCTGCTCACAGGCATTACATCTCCTCGCAACCCGCTTCCAGCCTGACATATAGCAGTTTCCATTTTGCACAGTCTGCTTCTGACACAGTCCCCTGTGACAACTGTCTCAAAATGACACACTCCTTATGCGGCCAGCTTTTTATGCGTGTTTTCACACATTAAACTGTAAATTATAGCACGCAAATAAAAGTCTGTAAAAATATTTTTAAAAATATTGATCCAGTCCTGAAAATCATCACCTCACCAACCCCCCGTTTTCATTAACTATGTCATTTTGGACCTAATTTTGCTGTAGGTTACAGGCAATTAAGGTGCGGCCGAAGCATCCCTTGCCAATCAAGGGCTGTGCGAGATTGTCCAAAAAGGAACGATTCCAAACCGCCAATATATTGTGGTTCCTTGACTTATTGTATCCGGTTGGACATATAAAACACAAGCTCATAGAGACTTTCTCATAGTTTCTCTCGGCTGGTTCAGCATCTAAAATTATGTCTTTTTTGATATATCGAAAAAGATTCTGCAAACAGACAACTTACAGACTGCCGCCAAACAAAACGTGCGGTCATTGCAACAAAACCTATTTCACCCCGGAGCCTTAACTCATGATGAAAACTGTTCCTGTTCAGGACTCCATCGGCAATGTCCTCTGTCACGACATGACCCGCATCGTCCCCGGCGAATACAAGGGGCCCGCCTTTAAGAAAGGGCACATAATTACCCCGGAAGATATTCCGGTACTTTTAGAAATCGGCAAAGAACATGTTTACATCCTGACCCTCGAAGAAGGGCAGCTGCATGAAAACGATGCTGCAAGACGCATTTCCAAAGCTGTAGCCGGTCCGGGAATCACCCTCACCGACATCAGCGAAGGACGTATTAATATGATCGCCGCTCCGGGATTGCTCTGCATCAATGTAGAAGCCCTGAACCACATCAATAGTATTGATGAAGTCGTTGTGGCGACCCTGCATAACGGTATCCAGATCACCGAATCCCGTGAAGTTGCCGGAACCCGCGTTGTCCCGCTGGTCATTGATGAGAGCAAGATCGAACAGGTGGAAGAAATCTGTCGTGATTGCGGTCCCATCGTCAGCGTAAAGCCTTTCCGTAATCTCAAAGTGGGCCTGATCACCACCGGAAGCGAGGTTTATCACGGACGGATCAAGGACAAATTCGGCCCGGTTATCCGCAATAAATTTTCCAAGCTCAACTCGGATGTGATCGGACAGACCTTTGTCAGCGATGACCCCGATATGACCAGCACCGCGATCCTTAAAGCAATTGATGACGGAGCGCAGATGGTGGTGGTCACCGGAGGCATGAGCGTCGACCCCGACGATCAGACCCCGGCTTCAATCAGAGCCACAGGTGCCGAAATAGTCACCTACGGCTCCCCCACTTTCCCCGGAGTAATGTTCATGCTCGGATACCTGAACGGTGTACCCATCGTGGGTTTGCCGGGCTGTGTCATGTACTACCGGGCCAGCATTTTCGACCTTATTGTTCCGCGGATCGTGGCTGGTGAACGGCCCACCCGCATGGAAATCGCCGAATTGGGCCACGGTGGTTTCTGCGCCGGTTGCGACACCTGCCGCTACCCGCTGTGTTCTTTCGGTAAATAGAGGATAGTTCGACGTCCTTCCCGGACGCCTGCGAATACAAAACAGCAGTAATTCAAGGAGGTTCTTTCCATGATCAAACGGACTCTGAAAGTTAACGGTGTTGAGAAATTCATCATCTGCGAAAATGATGATTCCCTCGCCAATGTTCTGCGCGAAAAGCTCGGTCTGCTCAGCGTTAAAATCGGTTGCGGAACCGGACAGTGCGGTAGTTGCTCAGTCGTAGTTGACGGCAAGCTCAAACGTACCTGCACCATGAAAATGAAACGCGTTGAAGATTTCACCGAAGTCATCACTACCGAAGGTATCGGAACTCCGAACCAGCTGCACCCGATCCAGCTTGCATGGATGGCCCACGGCGGCGCACAGTGCGGTTTCTGTACCCCCGGTTTCATTGTTTCCACCTACGCTCTGATTCTCTCCAATCCTAAACCGACCCGCGGAGATATTCGCGACTGGTTCCAGAAACATCGCAACGCCTGCCGCTGCACCGGTTACAAACCGTTGGTTGACGCAGTTCAGGACGCAGCAGCAGTAATGCGCGGCGACATGAGTGAAGACGCTCTGCTCTTCAAAATGCCTGAAGATCAGCGCATCTGGGGTTCCAAATATCCCCGCCCCACCGCAGTGGCCAAAGTTACCGGTACTCTCGATTACGGTGCAGACCTCGGCCTGAAAATGCCCGAAGGCACCCTGAAATGCGCACTGGTACAGGCTGAAATATCCCACGCCAACATCATTTCCATCGACACATCCGAAGCAGAAGCAATGGAAGGTGTCGAAAAAGTTGTTACCTACAAAGACATCAAGGGTAAAAACCGCATCACCGGTCTGATCACCTTCCCCACCAACAAAGGTGACGGTTGGGATCGCCCCATTCTTTGTGACGAAAAAGTATTCCAGTACGGTGACGCCATCGCCATCGTCTGCGCAACTTCTGAAAAGATCGCCAAGGCCGCAGCAGCCAAGGTAAAAGTTGAACTGGAACAGCTGCCCGAGTACATGAACGCTCCCGCCGCCATGGAAGAAGATGCCATGGAAATCCATCCCGGCACCCCCAACGTCTATTTTGAACAGAAGGTTGCCAAGGGCGAAGAAACCGCTCCCATCTTCGACAAAGCCGACGTTGTTGTGGAAGGCAGCTACTATGTACAGCGCCAGCCGCATATGCCCATCGAGCCGGACGTAGGTTTCGCTTTCCTCGATGATGACGGCAAACTCTGCATTCACTCCAAGTCCATCGGCCTGCACCTCCATGCAGCTATGATCGCTCCCGGTCTGGGCATTGAAATCGAAAACCTGATCATGGTTCAGAACTATGCTGGTGGTACTTTCGGTTACAAATTCTCCCCCACCATGGAAGCTTTGGTCGGTGCAGCCTGCCTCGCTACCGGTAAGCCTGTATTCCTCGGCTACAACTGGCATCAGCAGCAGACTTACACTGGTAAACGTTCACCCTTCTTCACCGACATCCGCGTTGCCGCTGACAAAGACGGTAAACTGCTCGGTCTGGAAACCGACTGGATTTGTGACCACGGTCCTTACTCCGAATTCGGTGACCTGCTGACCCTGCGCGGTGCCCAGTTCATCGGTGCCGGTTACAACATGCCCAACATCCGTGGTCTCGGTAAAACCGTTTGTACCAACCATGCATGGGGTTCTGCTTTCCGTGGTTATGGTGCTCCTGAAACCGAATTCGGCTACGAAGTCATCATGGATGAGCTGGCTGAAAAACTCGGTATGGACCCCTTCGATCTGCGCGAAAAGAACATCTACCGCCCCGGCGACACTACCCCCACCGGTTGTAAGCCTGAAGTATACTGCATTGAAGATATCTTCACCAAGGGTCGTCCCAAATACGAAGAACTCAAGAAATGGGCTGCGCAGGATGCTGCCGCAGGCTTCAAACGCGGCTTAGGTATTGCTGTAGGTGTGTACGGTTCCGGCCTTGACGGACCTGACACAGCTGAGTCTGAAATTGAACTCAACAAAGACGGTTCCGTAACCCTCTTCAACTGCTGGCATGACCACGGTCAGGGTGCTGACATCGGTTGTCTGGGTACTGCCCATGAAGCCCTGCGTCCCCTCGGACTCACTCCTGAGCAGATTCATCTGGTCATGAACGATACCCGCAACTGCCCCAACGGCGGACCCGCCGGCGGTAGCCGCTCTCAGGTCGTTATCGGTAACGCCATTATTGCAGCTTGCCGCAACCTGATGGATGCAATGCGCAAGGCTGACAACTCTTACATGAGCTACGATGAACTGGTCGCAGCCAACAAGGCTGTCCGTTACAACGGTAAATGGTCTGCACCTGCCACCGAGTGTGATGAAAACGGTCAGGGTTCTCCCTTCGCCTGCTACATGTACGGTCTGTTCATGTCCGGTGTTGAAGTTGAAGTTGCCACCGGTAAAGTTCAGGTTGAAAAAATGGTTCTGGTTGCTGACATCGGTAAGATCAACAACAAACTCGCTGTTGACGGCCAGATGTACGGCGGTCTTGCTCAGGGTGTCGGACTGGCTCTCACCGAGGACTACGAAGACATCAAGAAGCACTCCACCATGGTCGGTGCAGGCTTCCCCTACATCAAGCAGATCCCCGATGACATGGAACTGATCTACGTTGAGACCGAACGCCCCGAAGGTCCTCACGGCGCATCCGGTGTTGGTGAGCTTCCGCTGACCACCCCGCACGCTTCCGTAATCAACGCTATCTACAATGCCTGCGGCGCACGCGTAACACATCTCCCGGCTCGTCCCGAGAAAGTTCTCGCTGCTATGAAAGGCTAATTAACTGACTATAGTCCGAGGTCAGGTGCATGTGCCTGACCTCGGATTTCTTTTGCCTCCGGCGGCTTAAACCCTTTTATTAAGGCTTCGCCACTATGGATCAAAAAAATTTACGAGATTGGGAAGCTAGGTGTACTCAGGAAGAGCCGCCTAAATGTAAGGCCCGCTGTCCGCTGCATGTGGATGGGCGGGAATTTTGCCGTCTGCTCTCAGCTGGACAGATAGATAAGGCTTGGGCTGTACTATGTAAGACTATGCCCTTTCCTTCGGTCAGTGCCAGAATCTGTGACGGAGACTGTCAAAGCGACTGTCTGCGTGAACAAGTGGGAGGTGGAATCAACCTTGCCGCGCTGGAACGATTTGCCGCAGAGAATGCCAAACGCAGCCCCATGATCAGGTCATTGCCTCCGCGCGGAAAGAATATTGCCGTTTTCGGTGCCCATCTTTCAGGGCTGGCCGCTGCTTGGGACCTCAGCAAAAAAGGCTTTACCGTCATTGTGTTCTGCAAAGACAAGCGACAGGGTTTCGAGAGTCTCCCGGTAGACAGGGTCAGTAATGAAATTATTGAAAAAGAACTGACCCAGCTCGGCAAAATGAATGTTTCCTTTGCGGAGCACGGCAAGCCAGATCCACAAACTATTATGGCCGCCTGCGAGAGCTTCGACGCTGTTTTTGTCGATCCTCTGGCATACAACAGTACGCAACTAGGTCTAAGCGAAGTGGACCTCGGCACTTTGCAAACCAGCATTGAATTCCTGTTCGCCTCCCCGGATGTAAGCGACAAATCACCCATTGAACTCATCGCCCTTGGTCGCAAGGGCGCGCTTTCCATTGAACGCAAGCTCCAAAATGCTTCTCTCACTGCCGGACGAGATCGCGAAGCCCCCTTTAAAACAAAACTTTTCACCAACATCAGTAAGACGGAAACAATAAATCCCGTTGCCGTTCCTGATGAAGGCTACTCCCCGGAACAAGCCCTCAAGGAAGCTGAGCGCTGTCTGCTCTGCGAATGTATGGAATGCGTAAAGAACTGTGCCTATCTGGAGGAATTTAAGAGCTACCCCAAAGCCTACGCCCGCCAGATTTACAACAACGCATCCATTGTCATGGGCACCCGTATGGCTAATACCATGATCAATTCCTGCATGCTTTGCGGATTGTGCGAGAAGGTCTGTCCCGAAAATTTTGCCATGCATGATCTCTGTCTCGAAGCCCGGCAGGATCTGGTGAACAAAGGGCATATGCCGCCCTCAGCCCATGAATTCGCCTTCCGCGATATGGATTTTGCCGACTCTTCAGCCTGTGCGCTGGTCAAACATCAGCCGGGCACCGATATAAGCAGGCAGGTATTCTTTCCCGGTTGCCAGATGAGCGCATCCGATCCCGGTGCGATTGAACGCACATACGCCCACCTCTGCTCCATACTGGACGGTGGAACCGGACTCATGCTGCGCTGCTGCGGAGCACCAGCCGACTGGGCCGGGCAAAAAGAAATGTTCGAGCGTAAAACAGCATCCCTTAAAAGAGACTGGGAATCACTTGGCCGCCCGCAAATTATTGCCGCCTGTCCTTCCTGTATTGAAAGCCTGCGTAAAGAATTTCCCGAAGCTGATGTTACATCCCTCTGGTCAGTGCTCAACTTGGAGATAGGTCAACTTGCGCAACGCCCGGAAACAAAACTGTTTTCCTTGCAGGACCCGTGCAGCTCCCGGACCAACCATGATTTAATGAATGATGTGCGTTTGCTGCTCAGTGGTTTAGACATAACTTTTGAAGAACCGGATCTTTCCGGAACACTCACCGAATGCTGCGGATTCGGAGGACTGCTAGCCAATGCCAATGAGCCGCTTGCAAATAAAGTTGCCAAGCGCAGAGCCGAAAAGCTGGACCATGACGGCATAACATACTGCGCCATGTGCCGAGACATGCTTTCCAAGGCCGGAAAACGTTGCCAACACATCCTCGACATCCTCTTTCCTGACGGAAGCGATGATCCAGCCGGACGCATGGCACCCGGATATTCTGCACGGCGGGAAAACAGGGTCCGCTTGAAGGAAAACCTGCTCCGCAAAACATGGAACGAACAACCGGAACCGCGCAACGATTATGAATCCATCGCTCTGGAATTCACTGAAGAAGCTCACAAAATGATGGAAAAACGACGCATCCTTTTATCAGATGTGCAGAAAACCCTTCATGCAGTGCAGGATTCAAGGCAAGTGCTTAAAAATACTGAAACCGGGCACAAACTGGTACAGTTCCGGCCTGTCACGGTAACCTATTGGGTTGAGTACGAAATGAAGAACGGAACATATCTGGTCCACCGGGTCTGGTCCCACCGTATGCGCGTTCTTGGAGGTGTCTAATGGGAACACTAAAAGTTCTGGATGAAGATTTTTCTTCTTGGCAATGTGCAACATGTAGCAAACCACTACACCCCTCCCCAGTTGAACTGGAATATCTGGACAGCAGATTCAAAGTAGAATTGCCCAGCTGCCCTGATTGCGGATTCGTACTCATCCCGGAAGAACTGGCACTAGGCAAAATGGCCGAAGTAGAGAGGATGCTGGAGGATAAATAATGAAAGGAACCCCGCTTTGGGAAAAATCCGTTCTGCGCGATGCTGCCGGAAACACCTTACGCCCCGGAGGATTCACTCTCACTGATCGAGCAGTAGCTCTAAGCGGACTCCCCGCAAACGCACGGGTATTGGATGTGGGCTGCGGGCTGGGCGCAACAGTTGAACATCTGCGCATAAAACACAGCCTGAACGCCTGCGGTATGGATTGTTCAAGTCTTCAGCTTGCAGAGGCTCCGGCAGGTCTGCCACTAACTCAGGGAAACGGGTCAAACCTGCCCTTTGCAGACTCCTGCTTTGACGCGATATTTTGCGAATGTGTGCTCTCGCTCATGCCGGACAAGGAGCAGACCATCAAAGAATTTAAGCGGGTACTCACAGACGATGGTAAGCTGATCATAAGCGACCTTTACCGTCGTGGCAGTGGACAAATTCAATGTCTGGATGGTTCCTGCGCCAATTCTCCGCTCTATCTCGGGCGGATTGAGCAAATTTTAAAGCAGCAGGGTATGCACATAACTGCCATAGAGGATTATTCCAGGCTATTGGTGGAACTAGCTGCCAAGTTGGTCTTTGCCGGGGAAAAAAATCCCGCTGCCGGGCAGAATTGCTGTGATCGCCCCGGCTATATGTTGTTGATAGCTGAATTTTAGTCGCCGGAGGCATCTACATGACCGATACAGACCTTAGAATAATGCAACTTAACGGTGCAGGATATTGCTGCGCTCAAATTATGATCATCCTTTGCCTAGATAATTTGCAACAGGACAACCCAGATCTGGTGCGCGCCGCACAGGGGCTATGCATGGGCATGGGAGACTGTTCTGGAACGTGCGGAATTTTAAGCGGCGGACTCTGTGCGCTAGGACTTTACGCTGGCAAGGGTACGGATGTGGAAACAGCCGAAGACAACTATCCCCTGCTGGTAGAAAATTTTCGAGAATGGTTCAAAAATAGAACTACCGCTGAATTCGGCGGCATAAGCTGCGCTGATATTTTGGATGGAGAATGCGGTGCGCCCCGCGCAGACCGTTGCGGCGTACTGCTTGGAGAAGCATACGCAGAGCTGATCAATATTTTGCTGGATAACGGTTATGACCCGGCACAGGGAAGGGATGAGACTGATGGATATTAGTTTTGATGTGGTTGAAACAGAATCCCTTTGCCCTATCTGTTTGAAGAAAATCCCGGCCCGCAGGGTCACGGAAAACGGCGAAAGCCGCATTGTGAAGGACTGCCCGGATCACGGACAATTCAGTACTCCTTTCTGGCGCGGAGAACCGGCAATTCAAGGCTGGTCACGCCCCAAAATCCCTTCCACTCCCCCGGTGATGGATACTACTGAAAGCAAAGGATGCCCTTTTGATTGCGGCCTCTGCCCGGACCATAATCAGCACACCTGCACCACACTGGTGGAGATCACTTGGCGTTGCGACCTGAAATGCAAGGTCTGCTTCGCCTCAGCAGGACAGAAAGTCCCGGCAGATCCCACTGTTCCTGAGCTTGATCAGCTACTTAAAAAAGTCCGCAACACCGCCGGACCGTGCAACCTGCAACTTTCCGGCGGGGAACCTGCGGTACGCGACGACCTGCCGCGAATTGCCGGACTGGCCAAAAAACACGGATTTCCTTTTGTGCAAGTCAACACCAACGGGGTGCGAGTCGCCCGCGAACACGGGCTTGCCAAACGCTGGGCCGCCGGTGGGGTGGATTCCGCTTTCCTGCAATTCGACGGCACCTCTGACCATATTTACAAAACCATCAGGGGCCGTAGCCTGCTGGAAGAAAAGATCAAAGCAATTGAAAACCTCACTGCGGCGGGGATCGGGGTAGTGCTTGTACCTACCATTGTTCCCGGTGTGAATGACGAAGACATCGGGGAAATCCTGAAGCTGGCTGTATCCTATACACCGGGTGTACGCGGAGTGCACTTCCAGCCGGTAAGCTACTTCGGGCGCTACCCCTCCCAGCCTTCAGATGACATGCGCATCACCCTGCCGGAAATCATGACCGCCTTGGAAGAACAGAGCGAACATCTGGTTCACCGGGATGACTTCATGCCTCCGGGCTGTGAACATTCCCTGTGCTCCTTCCACGCTAATTATCTGGTCATGGAAGACGGCAGCATGAAAAAGCTTTCCGCTAAAAAAGATGGTTGCTGTACACCTAAACCTGCCTCCGAAGGAGCAGACAAATCCAAAGCTTTTGTACGTCGCCAATGGGCTGCTCCCGAAGCAGGCTGCGAGTGCAAAGAACCGCAGGACGACCTTGACCGTTTCCTGACCAGAGCCAAAACGCACATTTTTGCCCTTTCCGGAATGGCATTTCAGGATGCATGGACACTTGACCTTGACCGCTTAAAAGGGTGTTGTATCCATGTTGCCGCTCCTGACGGCAGACTGATTCCTTTCTGTGCCTACAATTTGACCGCCATGGACGGTTCAACCCTGTACAGGAGAATGATTGATGACTGACCGCCCGCTGGGTAAATGGCTCAATCTGCGCATGGGCCGTGCTCCCGATATGAAACCCGTCTCTGTACGCGAACTTCAAGAATGGCAGTTCGATTGTTTGCGGCAGACAATGTTTCAAGCTGTAAAAAACTGTCCTTTCTATCACGAACGGCTGGCCGGAGTACAAACCGGAGCCATGCACACCCCTGCGGACCTTGCCCAGCTTCCCTTTACCACAGCTGACGACCTGCGCAATGGTCCCGACAACTTTCTCTGCGTCTCACAGGATGAAGTTGCCCGTGCTGTTACTTTAGCAAGTTCCGGCTCCAGCGGTCCCCCAAAACGCCTTTTCTTTACTGCCGGGGATCTTGAACGAACCATCGAATTTTTCCAGTACGGAATGGCTTCCATGCTGGGAGAAGGAGAGACCGTTCTGGCAATCCTGCCCGATTCACGACCCGGCGGTGTCGGGTCCCTTTTCGCAGAATCTATTTCTCTGCTGGGTGGGGAAACCGTGCTCCCGGTCAACCCGTCCTATATCAGCACCCTGCTCAACCTGTTGCTTGATAGCCACGCCAGCTGCATTTTAGGCCCAGCCATCCAGATACACGCCTTGGCCCGCATGCTGGACAGCAAAGGGATTACCATTAATCATGTGCGCTCGGTACTGCTCTGCTGGGATGTGCTTCCCCATGCTTCCATGCAAACCATTGCACGGGTCTTCGGCTGTGAGGTCTTTTCACACTGGGGCATGACCGAGACCTGCCTCGGCGGCGGAGTGGACTGCTGTCCCGGTTCGGGCATGCATCTGCGGGAACCGGATTTCTTTGTGGAAATAATTAATCCGGCAACAGAAAAGCAGGTCCCGGACGGTCATAAAGGCGAAATAGTTATCAGCACCCTTTCACGCAGAGCCATGCCCCTGATCCGCTACCGTACCGGGGATGTAGGCTGCATTATGCCTGATGAATGTTCCTGCGGACTGCCTCTGCGCAGACTGGGGGCAGTGGAAGGCAGACTTGATGACGGCATAATCCTCCCCGGAGGGAGCAGGCTGGACCTTAACGAGCTGAACAATATAATTCTATCCCACAAGGCAATTCTTGATTTCACCGTGGAATACCAGCCTGAAGAAATGATCCTTTCCTTCAAGCTGGACGTACTTCCCGGCAGCAAACCCAGCCCGGAAATAAAAAAACTCCTTATGGCCTATCCAAAAATCAGCCAAGCCAGTGCCAACCACAATTTAAAAATTTCGACCAGACTTGCCAATCAGGACGGAACCATCCACTCCGGTTTCGGCAAACGAGCCATAACAATCAACCCGACAAAGGCCGGTACCCTATGAAAAAACTCATCTCCAATCTCTGTTCCCTGCTTGAATCCGGCAATGACCTCATTCTGGCTTCCATTATAAAAAGCTCCGGCTCCACCCCCCGCTCTTCGGGCAGTAAAATGATTGTCATGCGTGACGGTTCCATTGACGGCACCATCGGCGGAGGACTTGTGGAAGCACTGGTTCAGAAAGAGGCCGCTGAAATTTTTAACGATACCGCCAACACGGTGACCTTCCGCGAATTCGATCTTTCCAATGAACTGGCCGCCAATGCGGATATGATCTGCGGCGGGCATGTGGAAGTAATGCTTGAACACTTGCCTGCGGATGAGCCGACCATTGCTGTTTTCAACGATGTGAATGAAGCCTTACGCAAGGGAAAACACGCCGTCTTATTCACTGTGTCTAAAGGGAATCAGATACGAGAGAGACAGACTGTGCGCCCTTGCTGCCAGCTTCCGGAACTGCAATTTGCCGAAGAAAAAGAGGCTACCAGACTTCTTGAAGCCGCCCTTAAATCCGGAACCCCGGTAGTAGAGGAAATCGGCAAAACATTGCTGACCACAGAAGCCTTCATTCCGCAGCCGGACCTATATATTTTCGGAGCCGGACATGTTTCCCGGCCCACGGCAGAGCTGGCAACATCGGTTAACTTCCGCACCGTAGTACTGGACGACCGCGCCGACTTTGCCAATGACGACAGGTTCCCGCAAGCTGCTGAAATCCATTTGCTACCCGACTTCAAAGACTGCTTTGCCGGGTTAGAAGTGAATGATAATTCATACATCATTATCGTTACTCGCGGACACCTGCATGACAAAACCGTGCTGGGACAGGCCCTTACCACCCCGGCCCGCTATGTGGGCATGATCGGCAGCTCTAAAAAACGCAACGCCATCTACGATGCTCTGCGCGATGAGGGAGTTGCGCAAACGGAAATTGACCGCTGCCATTGTCCCATAGGCCTAACCATCGGAGCACAGACACCCGAGGAAATCGCAGTCTCAATTGTGGGAGAACTGATCCAGAAACGAGCCGGGGGTTGAACATGAAAATTTACGGACTGATTCTGGCGGCGGGTTTTTCGTCGCGCATGGGAAAACTAAAGGCTCTACTGCCGCTGGACGGATGCACGGTACTATCCCGCTGCATTCGCTCGCTGGTTAACGGCGGAGCCTCCGATGTCTTTGTGGTCACCGGCCACAAGGCGGATAAAGTCGGGTCCGAAGCAAAAGTGCTGGGAATGCACGAAATTTTCAACCCGGACTACGATCAAGGCATGTTTTCCTCGGTCAAAGCCGGGGTACAGGGATTGCCGGATGATGCTTCCGCCTTTCTAGTTCTGCCTGTGGATATTCCGTTGGTGCGCTCCTCAACCATCCGGGCTTTAACCTTTGATTATACATCAGCACCTGCTGATATCATCTATCCCTGCTTCAAGGGAGAACGGGGCCATCCACCGCTGATCAGTGCCAAGCTAATCCCCGAAATCCTAGCTCACGACGGTAGCGGCGGACTGCGTACGGTTCTTGACAGGCATGAACAAAATTCGCGGGAACGCAATATGCCGGATCTCGGCATCCTGCGTGACCTGGACACCCCCGCAGATTACGAACAGGCCCGCCTTATTTCCCGCCGCCGCGTTCCCCTGCCTGAAGAATGTGAAGCTCTCTGGGAACTGGCCGAAACCCCGCTCCAGACAAGAGAGCACTGTAAAACAGTAGCTGAGGCCGCATGTTTGATGGCAAAGGCCCTAAACAAAGCCCGCAAGCACCAAAAAACGCTGGACCTCAATATAGTCAAATGCGCGGCCCTGATGCATGATGTAGCCAAGCTCAAACGCAACCACGAAGCCGCAGGTGCGGCCATCCTAGCGGGTTACGGTTTTTCAGGCATTGCCGACATTGTCGCTGCTCACCGGGATACGGATATCAAGGCAGACTCACCGCTCACCGAACAGGAAATCGTCTTTCTGGCCGACAAACTTTTTCAAGGCACCAATCCGGTCTCCCTTGACCAACGTTACGGTAAAACCCTCGCAAGATGGAAAAGCGACCCCGATGCCGTTGCCGCCATAACCGGAAGACTTTCGCGGGCAAAGGACCTACTCCAGAGATATGAACAAGAAGCTGGGATAAGCATTCCCGAGCACCTACCCCGATTACAGGCAAAGGAACTTGTATGATCGTACTCATCCGCCACGGGGAAATTGAAGGCGCAAAAGGACGGGCCGTGGGTCAAATTGACCTGTCTCTTTCCACAAAAGGACTTAGGCAAGCCGCGCAACTTGCTGAATCATTAGACACCTTCCATCCACGGCGCATCTATTGCAGTCCCTTGACCAGAACCATGCAAACAGCATCCTTCATTGAAAAACAATGTAAACTTAAAGCAATCCCTGTCCCGGAAATTAAAGAAATCAATCTGGGGGAGTGGGACGGTCTCGACTTTGCTGAACTGAAAAGACTTTACCCGCACGAATATAAACAACGTGGCGAGGACATTGCAGGTTTCCGCGCTCCCGGTGGAGAAAATTTTACAGATGTGACGGAACGGGTCCGCTCTTTTCTGGAACAGCTTAATGATGCAAGTCCGGTCATAGCCGTTACCCATGCCGGAGTAATCAGGGTAATTATGCATATTGTATTGGGCTTTCCACTGGACAATATTTTCAGGATCAAACCGGACTACTGTCATGCTACGATCATAGAAAAAAAAGGTGATGATTTTTTTCTGAAAGGTTACAACTTTTCTCCGAAACCGGGATTGGACAAACAACTGCTTGAAATGATGCCGAAACACAGCTGATTCCCATATCCTTGACTTATTTCTCATGCAGGCGGACAATAAAATAATACAATAATTGTATGAAGATAGACATAATTTTAAGCAGAGGGAAGATATGCAGGTAACCAAATTCGCCATCCCGGAAGTTATTTTCGGGAACGGCAGTATAACCTATCTGGCTTCATGCGCCCAGAGACTGGGGGCCAAACGGGTCCTGCTGGTCAGTGACAAAGGTTTGGAAAAATCAGGCTGGGTAAAAATCATCATCAATCTTCTTAACGCCGCAAATCTTGACTGTGTATATTTCAACGGCCTGACCGCCAACCCGAGGGCCTGCCAGATTCAGCAGGGAGCGCAACTATACCGCGACCACAAGGCTGATGTTATCATCGGACTGGGCGGAGGAAGTCCCATTGACGCCTCCAAAGGTATTGCCATCATCGTCAGCAACGGCGGAGAAATCCACGACTATGAGGGAGCCAACCGCATCAGCCGCCCCCTGCCGCCCATGATATTCATCCCCACCACAGCCGGAAGCGGCTCCGATGTTTCGCAATACGCCATCATCACCGACAAAAAACGCAAAGTAAAAATGGCCATCATCAGTCGTTCGCTGGTGCCGAATATTTCAATTATTGATCCCGACCTGCTGGTCACCAAACCACGGGAGCTTATCCTTGCTTCGGCCGTTGATGCACTGGCCCACGCAATTGAATCATATGTTTCAAGATTGGCTTCTCCCTTTACGGAATCACAGGCCTTGACCGCCATCAGGCTCATTGCCGGCAATATCAAACCGGCAGCCAATTCCAAGGACCTTGAAGCCTTGAAGAATCTTTCCATCGCCAGCACAGCGGCAGGTATGTCCTTCAGCAACGCCGGGCTTGGGGTTGGTCACTCCCTGGCCCATTCCCTTGGCGGTCGCTACGACGTAACTCATGGTTTGACCCTGCCGATACTGCTTCCTTCCGTGGTTCGATTCAATAAACCCTGCGCTGAAAGGAAGATGGAAACCATTGCCCGGACCATCAATGAAAGCTGTCCGGCTCCGGCAAAACAGAAAAAGCACGATTTAAGCGATATCCTGCAATCAATGTTCGAAGAACTGGAAATTCCCATGCGCTTGCGGGAGATTGTACCGAACAACGACCAAATGGAAGAAATCTGCCGTCTGGCTGTGAAGGACGCCTGCTCGGTGACCAATCCGAGAGAAGCGGACTGTGACGACCTTATGAAAATTTGCGGAGAGTCGTGGTAATGGCTAACAAAACAGCACTGCATGATCTGATCGGAATTGAACATCACAAACTGAACTTTTTTCAAGAACTCCAGCAAAACATCAAAGAACTGAAGGGAATCAACCGGGAATCCGAGGATCAGCGCTGTGAAATAGCCGCCATCCTTGACGGCATAACCGATGTAATGATGGTCCTTTCCGAGGACCTGAAAATCATCTCGGTAAATAGAATTTTTGAACAGCTTTTCCCCGGCATCAATCCCATCGGCAAGAAATGTTACACCTTGTTCAGGGACAGCAAGCACCCCTGCCCGGAATGCCCGGCCTTCAAATCCCTTTCCACCAACTCGGTCTGCAAGGACTCTGCTATTTTCCGCATTGACGGCAAGAATCAGCAATTCGACATGGTCGCTTCCCCGCTGAAGACTCCCGGAACCGAAGAAGACCGCATCCTGATATTCAAAAGGGATGTGACTATGGAAAAAGAATATCAGGCAAAATTTTATCAGGCCGAAAAAATGGCTACCATCGGGGTTCTGGCTGCGGGTGTGGCCCACGAAATCAATAACCCCATGGCCGCCGTGGCCGGTTTTGCCGAAGGCATCCAGCGCAGACTAGCTAGGCTCGACAAGGATATTCCCGCAGAGTTGGCCGAAGATCTCTACGACTATACCAATACAATCCTGAAAGAATGTCTGCGCTGTCAGGATATTGTAAAGACCCTGCTTTCATTTAGCCGCCCGGTAGCCTCGGAGTTCATTCCCGTGGATATGAATCAGGTGGCTGAAGACACCCTGCGCTTGCTGGACCATCAGTTCCGCCGCTACCAGCAGGTGAAACTTGAGGTAAAACTGACTTCACCCATGCAGTTAATTTTAGGCAACGAGGCCCAGCTCAAACAGGTCATCCTTAACCTGCTGACCAACGCGGTTGATGCCATTGAGCATAATGGGAGAATCGACATTGAAACCTTTATTGAAAATGAACATGTTGGAGTGCGGGTCAGTGATTCCGGCTGCGGTATTCCCGAAGACAACAGAGACATGCTCTTTGAACCATTTTTTACCACCAAGCAGGTGGGCAAAGGAATCGGCATCGGGCTGTCTACCTGTTTTAACATTGTAAGAGAACACAACGGCGAAATCATAGTGGACAGTGAAGTAGGCAAAGGATCCAACTTTACCGTACTTTTCCCCCTTCAGAGAGATTAGAGAATGCCTGAATCATACAAAGTTCTTGTGGTGGACGATGAAGAATCCATCCTCAAGCTGCTCAGCAAAGAACTCGCAAGCCCGGAACGGGTACTACATACTGCCAACTGTGCCAAAACCGCACGGGAAATGGCCCGCAAGGAACGTTACGAAGTCATAATTTCCGACATCCGTCTGCCGGACGGTGACGGACTTGAATTGCTCACCGAATTCAAAGACATGGAGCCGGATGTTGAAGTTATCCTGATTACCGGGCACGGCAATATCGACAACGCGGTTGAAGCCATCCGCATCGGAGCCTACGATTACATTACCAAACCCTTCCGATTAGACCGGGTGGAACTGGTGGTGGACCGCGCATGGCAAAGAGTCTGCCTGACCCGCGAAAACCGAAGTTTCAAACATTCCCAAAAATGCGAAACAGCAGGGTCACAACTCATCGGCAGCTCTTCGCCCATCAAGCAGATTCGCCACCTGATCAACAAAGTCGCGCCCACGAATGTTCCGGTACTGATCACTGGGGAATCCGGGGCCGGTAAAGATGTGGTAGCCCACGCCATCCACTGCGCCAGCCAGCGCGCGGGCAAACCCATGATCGTAAAAAACTGCGCCACCCTGCAAAAAGAACTTTCACGAAGTGAACTGTTCGGACACACCAAAGGCTCCTTTACCGGAGCCACGGAAAACTGCGACGGCCTGATGACCTTCGCCCATACCGGGACCCTCTTCCTTGATGAAATCGGGGAACTGCCCATGGAAGTGCAAGCTTCCCTGCTGAGAGTACTGGAATCACATACCTTCCGCCGGGTGGGAGAAAAAGACGAGCGCACCGTGGATATCCGCTTCCTTTTTGCCACCAACCGCAACCTTGCCAAGGAAGTAGAGGAAGGAAGATTTCACGAAGCTCTTTTCCATCGCATCAACGTTTTCAACATCAGCCTGCCGGAGCTCAAAGACCGCCGCGAGGATGTGCCCCTGCTCATCGATTTTTTCATCAACAAACTCGGTTTCCAGATGGGCCAGGGCGAATACACGGTCAGCGAACGGGCCATGCAATGCATGCTATCCTACCACTGGCCGGGAAATGTACGAGAACTGCGTAACGTGCTGGAACGCAGCATTATTTTGGCCGATAACAACAACATAACCTGCGCCTGCCTGCCCAAAGAAATCGCCGACCAGCCGGAACGCGAAGGAGAGGCCGGAATTCTCTCCCTTGAAAGAATGGAGCGCGAACACATCATCAAGGCCCTCGACTTCCTCAACGGCAACCGCCAGAAAGCCGCGCAGGCACTAGGCATCGGCCGCAAGACCCTTTACCGCAAGATTGATAAGTATAATTTGTAGAGTAGAATCAAATAATAATCAGATGGCTCTTTCTTAATCATCTGAAACCGCCCTGTGGAAACATGGGGCGGTTTTTAATTTCCATACCATTTTAGTGCCAAATCAAACCCAGCTTCACTGCAACTGGACTAATTTCCCTGTTCAGGCAGGATACACTTTCATAAATTCTAAAAGGGGAACATCATGCATAAAACTATCTTGGTTTTAATAATTCTCTCATTATTCGTAAGTTCGGCAGCTTATGCTGCTCCGCTTCAGGCCGGCGCAAATTTCCCGGACATCCCGCTTGCAGGCAAACTGACCGAAAGTCAAAAAAAGTATCTCGACCTGAAGGGCGACGGTCCATGGAAAATCAGCGATATTGATGCGGACTATATTATTATAGAAGTGTACAGTATGTACTGCCCGCATTGCCAGAGAGAAGCACCGACAGTAAACACCTTCTACAATCTGCTCAACAAATCTAAAGAATGTGCAGAGGTGAAATTTATCGGCCTTGCCGCTGGCAATACTGAATTTGAAATAGATTTTTTCAAAGAAAAATTCGGAGTAGAATTCCCGATCTTTGCTGACCCCGAACTCCTTATCCACGATAAAATGGGCCAGCCGGGAACCCCGCATTTCTTTTTACTGCAAAAGGATAGCAATAATTACAAAGTGATTCTGTCCCATGAAGGACCTTTTGAATCGGCAGAAAAATTCATGACCCGAATCAAGGACAAACTTTAGGAGAATAAAAATGAAAAGAACTATTCTCTGTACTATTTCCATACTCCTGCTGGCCTGTGCAAATGTTCAGGCCAAAGTTGCCAAGGAGCAAATATTCAAGTCAGCAAAGCTCAAACCTGTAGACAGCGTGCTGAAAGTCAAAGTTGGGGAGACAGCCCCGGACTTCATTCTACCCTCCACTTCCGGCAATGAGGTCACCCTGTCATCCTACCGAGGCAAAAAGAATGTTGTTATCTCATTTGTTCCCGCAGCATTCACACCTATCTGCTCTGATCAATGGCCCGGATACAACCTCGCCCGCGAGCTGTTTGAAATGCATGATGCTGTGATCCTCGGCATCACCACTGACAACGTTCCTTCGCTGCATGCATGGACCACACAAATGGGCAAAGACGGACTCTGGTTCCCGGTCCTGTCTGATTTCTATCCCCACGGTGCCACTGCCGCCAGATACGGAATACTTAGACCCGAAGGTGTTTCAGAGCGGGCGATCTTCATCATCGATAAAAAAGGAGTGCTACGTTATATTGACGTACACGACATAAATAAAAGGCCGGACCTCGGACAAATTATCAAGGCTCTTGAAAAGTTGAACTAATTAAAAGTCTCCATATCCTATGAGAAAGCCGTTCCGTACTCCACGGAGCGGCTTTTCACTTTACTAGCAATGCAAAATCAAACTTTATAACATAGCATACTCCGCACAAACACACAAAGAAAACATTTTGATTCGATAGCCAGCACAAAACTAACAGCATTTCACAAGTAATATACGACGATGGAAACAGTTTTTCCATACAGATATATGCTCAGCAAAGCACAAGTGCTATCTGACACACAGGACACCGTTACTGGTCCATATTGACACACCCCTTCATCACACCCCGCAATGTAACACTTCTATCATTCTTGTTACATTTTTCACATTAGAAAATTCAATATCAAGGACAAAAATGGATCTGAAATGAGTCACCTTCAAAATCGACAAAACCAACTAAGCAGCTAAAATATAAGCCCTTTCATGTTTGGCACACGTCTTGCCTTATAAGAAGCGTTAATAAGTACACGACTAGGCCCAACCTTCAATAACCTATTAAGCTACAAGGATGGACTCACATGGCAGTACGTGAACAAGTAAACGGTTTTTTTATTCCCAGCGTAACCCTTATCGGTATTGGCGCTCACAAAGAAATCCCCGCTCGCATCAAGGCTCTCGGCGGTAAAAAACCCCTGCTCGTAACTGACAAGGGTATCACCGGCGTAGGAATCACCCAGCAGATCGTTGACATTCTCAAAGCTGAAGGTATGGACTGCGTAGTCTACGATGACACCATTCCCAACCCTACTGACAAGAACGTAGCTGACGGCGTAAAAGCTTATCAGGACAACAAATGTGACTCCCTGATCACCCTTGGTGGCGGTAGCTCCCATGACTGCGGTAAAGGCGTAGGCCTTGTTGTTGCCAACGGCGGCAAAATTCATGATTATGAAGGCGTAGACAAATCTACTAAACCCATGCCTCCTTATGTAGCAGTTAACACTACCGCAGGTACTGCTTCTGAAATGACCCGTTTCTGCATCATCACCGATACTTCCCGCAAGGTTAAGATGGCTATCGTTGACTGGCGTGTAACTCCCGGCATCGCACTTGATGATCCGCTGCTGATGATGGGCATGCCTCCGGCACTGACCGCAGCAACCGGTATGGATGCACTGACTCACTCCGTTGAAGCTTGGGTTTCCACCATCGCCACCCCCATCACAGACGCTTGTGCTGAAAAATCCATCCGCCTGATCAACCAGTTCCTGCGCCGCGCAGTAGCTAACGGTCAGGATATCGATGCCCGTGAAGGTATGTGCTACGCCCAGTATCTCGGCGGCATGGCCTTCAACAACGCATCCCTCGGTCACGTACACGCTATGGCTCACCAGCTCGGCGGTTTCTATGACCTGCCTCACGGTGAGTGTAATGCTATCCTGCTGCCCCACGTTGAACAGCACAACCTGATCGCAAATGTTGAGCGTTTCGCTACTCTGGCTGAATGGCTCGGCGTGGACACAAGCGGTATGGACCAGCGCGATGCAGCTGACGCAGCACTCGATGCTATCCGCCAGCTCTCCGCTGACGTTGGTATCCCCGCAGGTCTGAAGGCACTTGGCGAAAAATACGGCAAGAAGGTTTCCGAAAAGGATATCCCGACTATGACTGCCAACGCCCAGAAAGATGCATGTGGTCTCACCAACCCCAGATGTATGACTGACGAAGCTGTTGCAGAAATCTATAAGGCTGCAATGTAAATATAGAAAGTTCCATCCGGCCTGCGAACCTGCAAACCGCAGGCCGGATGTACAAAATACTTTTGTTCACAGGTATGCGGATCATTTTGCATAACAGAGGTCATGGATTGGCAAAGGTCTGATCCGTTTGCCTGTAAACATCCGGCATCGGCGCGCAGGTGGAGCTGCAAACTCATCAGCCGGATGAACAGCGTATTTACGGAGGGGGACAAACTCCCCCTCAGAAATTTACCCCGCGCAGGCCCGGTTGCTTTGAATGCCCGCAATTAAAGCATACGGACCAATGCAAAAATTGTTTCAATCACGTGCGGTCCTAACGGACCGTAAACTCCGGCACCTTGGAAACAAATGCAATCGGGCCTGCTCCTTTCATCCTTCTCTGCATTCTGACATCCTTCATCTAATCAATTCCTTTTACTTAGAGCCACATTTTCTGCTGCCTGATGTTGCAAAAGCGACAAAGTCGTAATATTACACTTGTTGACGACAATTATAATATTGCCGCCATCCTGTTTTTAAATCATTTAAATTTAAGGAAGGTTTCACATGGCAGTACGAGAAGAAGTCAACGGTTTTTTCATTCCCAGCGTAACTCTCATCGGCATCGGTGCGCATAAGGAGATCCCCGCCCGTATCCGCTCACTGGGAGGTCGAAAACCCCTGCTGGTAACAGACAAAGGCATTACCGGCGCAGGCCTGACCGCACAAATTTCTGATATCCTGAAAGCGGAAGGCATGGAACACGTCATCTACGACGAAACAGTCCCCAACCCCACGGACAAAAATGTCATGCAAGGCGTTGAAGTGTACCGCAATAACGACTGCGATTCCCTGATCACCCTCGGCGGAGGCAGCTCCCACGACTGCGGAAAAGGTATCGGCATGGTTGTCGCAAACGGAGGCGCCATCCACGACTATGAAGGATTTGATCTCGGCTCCGGCCCGCTACCGCCCTATGTCGCGGTAAACACCACCGCAGGCACCGCTTCTGAAATGACCCGCTTCTGCGTCATCACTGACACCTCCCGCAAAGTAAAAATGGCTATCTGTGACTGGCGGGTAACCCCGGGCATAGCTCTTGATGACCCTCTGCTCATGATGGGCATGCCCCCCGCTCTCACCGCTGCCACAGGCATGGATGCCCTGACCCACGCAGTAGAGGCTTTTGTCTCCACAATCGCCACCCCCATAACAGACGCGTGTGCCGAAAAAGCTATCAAGCTGATTAATAAATACTTGCGCCGGGCCGTAGCCAACGGGCAGGACATCGAAGCCCGCGAAGGCATGTGTTATGCCCAGTACATGGCCGGAATGGCCTTCAACAATGCCAGTGTGGGACATGTTCATTCCATGGCTCACCAGCTTGGCGGTTTTTACAATCTGCCGCACGGAGAATGCAATGCCATCCTGCTGCCCTATGTTGAGCAGTACAACCTTATCGCCAAGGTAGACCGTTTTGCAGAAATGGCTCTCTGGCTTGGCGTGGACACCGACGGCTTAGCCCCAAGAGATGCAGCTGACACCTGCCTTGAGGCAATCCGCACCCTCTCCACTGATATAGGTATTCCCTCCGGCCTGAAAGAGCTTGGCAAACGGTATGGTAAAAATGTTTCCGAAGAGGATATCCCCATCATGACCGCCAATGCCCAGAAAGATGTATGTTGCATGACCAACCCCAGAACTATGTCTGACGAAGCTGTAGCTGCTATCTATAAAGCAGCTATGTAAGAAAGCAAAAAGCCCGGTTCCTATTCCGGAACCGGGCCATTACAAGCCACCTGCTACCATTCCTTTTTTAATTTCTGTATCTTTTCATATATTGACCCTGTGCCTATTGTGCTTGAGCGATAATATATTTATTATTTCCGTTGAAATTAATCCCACCCAAGGAAGCACAATGTTCATTCTTGAAAAACCATATGTATCGGACCTGTTAAAAACGACCCTCACTGAGATGGGTAAACTTGTACTCGACAACACAGTTGCCCGCGAAGCATTCAAAGATTCCCGCTTTTCCCTCAGCCCGGAAAGTAAGTTTGCAGAAGCATACAATAAAAACCTCGCCCAGCCTGTATACTCCAACTCGGAAAACGCCATTGACTGGATCGACAACAATCTCGGCAGCGGCAATCTGCCCCGGAAAATCCGTTTGTTCAAAGACAAAGGAGCCTTCCGCGATCTGGTCAAAGATATGTACCCGGATTTCTTTTACCGCACTGTAAAATTTGAAGATCTTGATAGTGTCAAAGCAGAAGAACTGCCCATTCCCTGTGTTATCAAGCCTTGTGTGGGGTTTTTCAGCCTTGGTGTACACATGGTGGAATCCATTGAAGGCTGGCAACAGGCTATAGAAGCCATCAAGAACGAAGTGGAAAACATCAAAACCATGTATCCTGCCAAGGTGCTGGAGCTCGACAACTTTATAATTGAAGAATGCATCGAAGGCGAAGAATTTGCAGTAGATGCCTATTATGATGCTAACGGAAATCCGGTAATCATCAACATCCTCGGGCATCTGTTCGCTTCCAGCGATGATGTCAGCGACCGCTGCTACATCACCTCCACCGAGATCATCAACAAACATCACGATGATTTTCTCAAGCTGCTCAATGAAATCGGCAAACGGGCGGAGTTAAAGAATTTCCCCATCCATATAGAAGTTCGCACCGACGGTCGCGGCAATCTCGGAGTAATTGAGGTCAACCCCATGCGTTTTGCAGGCTGGTGCGTAACCGATCTGGGTTACTACGCTTATGGTATCAACCCGTATAAATATTTCATGGAAGGGACCAAACCGGACTGGAACAAAATATCCGGCTGTTGCGATGGTAAAGTATACGCCATGGTCATCGGGGATATTGATTCCACCGTGGACCGCTCGAAAATAAAGTCCGTGAATTATGAAGGATTTAAGGCCAACTTTTCCAAACCGCTGGAATTACGGGAAATTGACTATAAAGAGCATCCGGTTTTCGCCTTCATCTTTGCAGAAGTTGCTGCGGACAATATGGATGAGTTGAAACAAATGCTGCATGCGGATTTTACGCCGTATTTGAATATGGAATAGAATTTAAGAATGAACGGCCCGCAAATGCGGGCCGTTTCTGTTTTATTTAAATTAGAAGGGCTGGCCGTTGTTGATCTGATATGCATAAGTATGCTCTCCTGCACGACTATTGTTGCCTCCCCACCCCGTTATTTTGACAATTCCCATCAGTCCCTTACGAAGCTGAGTATCATCCGATGACCATTCAATTGTACCATACCCAGTTACGACCTGAGGATTGGGAGCTTGAAACTTTAGACTAAGAGCCGAATGCGCTGGAATATCAACGTCTCCAGTTCCAGATGAAATAGTGACCACTCCAGAACTGCCACCCTTAAAATATTTGCTAAACTGAGTAACTTCCAGACCATCCTGATTAAGAATCTTTATTCTTACGTGAACATTGCTACCAGAAACATTCGTAAGATGAATCATTGTCCACCCTTGATTAAGATTATTATATTTATCGGAATAGACCTCCGGCAAAAACGCACTCCCCTGCGAAATAAAAGTCCCCTGCGCAAACACACCACCGCACATCAAAACAACCAGAACTGCGGACATCAGGCCCGCGCGAATCAGTTTCATCATCTGTTTTCTCCTTTAGAGTTATAAAAAAAGCCGCACAAGCAAATACTTGTGCGGCTGACTGCTAATTTAGAAGGGCTGGCCGTTGTTGATTGGATAGGAAAAAGCATATAGCATATGTTCCTGCTTTTCCACAAGTGACTTTCCATCCTCGATGCTCAACAACTCCCACTAAGGCTTTATGAATTCTATCATCATCAGAACTCCATTCTACAACTGCACTACCCCAAATCATCATTGGTATTGTTAAATGGAATTGCACTACTCGTGCGGAGTGAGACGGCATATCAAACTCACCAGTCCCTGAAGAAACAACTGGTGCGGAGTAGGAGTTAGAACCTGTCATAACTTTTGTATAATGTGTCACATCATTCCCATCATGATCACGAACAGTAACTCTTATCTTTAAATTGCTGCCAGTTATGTTGGTAAGAAGTATTCGGGCATATCTTTTTGTTGTACAATCTTTGTACCAGGCAGTCACAGAAGGAATTACCGTTGTTCCCTGCGGAACAAAAGTCCCCTGCGCGAACACGCCACTGCACATCAAAACAACCATAACTGCGGACATCAGGCCCGCGCGAATCAGTTTCATCATCTGTTTTCTCCTTTAGTGATTAATTAAATTGAAGCACAACTCAACAATTAGCCCAGCAATAACCACAAAGAAACCTAAGTTCAATGACAAACTTCTCTTCAAAACCTACAAAATATTTTTAATGAAAAGGCTACCGCAAGAGAGGACACACGACGACCACTGACATGGAAACAGGCAACAGCTTCGGGATGGCTCATGAGTCCATTTTTCTGGGAATTGAGCTAGGATTAAATTTTAGGATGCGGCCCGCAAATGCGGGCCGTTTTGTTTGTTTAAATTAGAAAGGCTGACCACCATTCAACAGAATACTATTTGAAAAATAGCCTTGATGTTTAGTATTTGAGCCTTGTCCGATCTGCTTACAGACCCCCATCAAGGCTTTTTTTAATTGAGGATCACTTGAGGCCCACTCAACACTCGCATGTCCATATATCACTGACTGGGCTGTCTGGGTCCCATACGCAGCGTACATACGCGACGAGTATGGAGGAATTTCAAAAATATTCCCAGCTGAAACGTAAGTTGGCGAAGCTGAGCTAGACCCAGTGTAAACAGTTCCAAGATGTGAAATATCTGCGCCGTCATGGTTGTACACCGACACTTTCACTTGCACCGGTTGGTTTGTTATATTGGTCAGAAACAAATACGGAAGATTCTTGTTGTAAGCATTATTATACCAAGCGTAAACACTGGGAATAACCGCACTCCCCTGCGGAATAAAAGTACCCTGCGCAAACACACCACTGCACATCAAAACAACCATAACTGCGGACATCAGGCTCGCGCGAATCAGTTTCATCATCTGTTTTCTCCTTAAAAGTTATAAAAAAAGCCGCACAAGCGAATACTTGTGCGGCTGGTTGCTAATTTAGAAGGGTTGTCCGTTGTTGAGAGGATAGTGACCACTGTAAGGCTGCCCTCCCCCTCCTAATCCATATTTT